>CAZWWW010000133.1:0-7786 GCA_964637715.1 uncultured Phycisphaeraceae bacterium
GTGCCGTTGCAGAACAACCCGTCGTCGCAGGCGGCGTTGCTGGGGATGTTGTCGCAGGAAGCCGTCGCTTCGTTACAGGAATCGGTCGTACAACCAACGCCGTCGTTGCAGTTTACGGCTGTTCCCGCCTGGCAGGCACCGGCCACGCAGGTCTCCGCACCGTTACAGAACACGCCGTCGTCACATTGCGCATTGGTCGTACACCCGCTGCACGGGTTGGAACCCTGGGCGTCGATGTGCAACGACCACGAATTCAACGTTCCGCTGTCGGCGCTCACGCTGTCGTACACGGTAATGGTCCAGATCCCCGCGGCGTCCATACCGTCAAAGGCGCTCAGCGGGCTCGCCGGTGTATAGTTCGGCGGAGAGGACAGGTTGGTCGTACACTGAGACTCGATCGTACCGCCGGTCCCCTCGTCGTCGAGAAGAATACCGACGAAGTTGTCCAAACTGCATCCGAAGGTCGATGCAGGTACGCCGGGGCGATCAACCACCGTGACCGTCGTGCCAAGGTGTGACACCGTTACCGTCAGATCGCCCACCCAGGTGTGGCTTATATCCACGTCGACGTTGACATCGCCCATGGAGAACGTATCCGGTACGTTGATGGTGTCGGTCGCCGGGTTGCCCGCGCCGCCACCGTCCGGAATCGCCGCCCCCGGTGCGTTGGAATACACAGTCGGATTGCCGGCTGTACCACTGCCGCACGCCGATCCGTCGCCCAAATAGGACCCACCGGATGCGCTGCAGCCGCTGGGATTGTCGATACTACAGGTCAGCCCGTTGCAACAGGCGCCTTGCCCCTCGCACACGCCGCCGACGCACGTTTGCCCGGCGGGGCATGAAATCGGTGTAAACGAGCACGATCCGGCATTACACGTATCCGTCGTGCACGGGTCATTGTCGTTGCAGTCGGCGTTTACGGTACAGCCAGGTCCGACCATTTGAAGCGAATTGATGGCGTCAATACGACCAAAACCGAACGCTCGGTCAAAACCGGTTGTTCCCAGATCGATGGCTCCATCGCGAATAATCTGGCGTACCTGGGCGGGCGTGAGCGTCGGGTCCGCACTGAGAATCAGCGCCGCGAGCCCGGCGACATGCGGCGTGGCCATACTGGTTCCGCACTTGGCCGTTATGCTGGTTCCACCCGCTGCGTTGGATGCTGAAAACGTATTACAACCCGGAGCCACAACGTCCAGAAAATCACTCTGATTACTGAAACAAATGATACTGTCGACCGTGGGATTGTTGTCGACGCAGATGCCCCAGTTGAACGACGACGATGAATTGGCGCAGTTCGGGAAGTCGGCATCATAGGTCGCCCCTACCGCGATGACCTTGGACCCGCAGGCGGGCGTACCCATCGCGTTGCTGAACCCGTCATTACCCGACGCGGCGATTACCACCACCCCGGCGTTGACCGCGTTATTGGCAGCCGCCGCACCGCTGTCACTATCGCAGGTGCCTGCAAACTGCCCGCCGCCAAGGCTCATACTGATAATGTCGGCTTTACCTCCGCTTGCCGTCTGATCCGCACAATAATTGATGCCCGCGACCACATTGGAAAACGACCCGCTTCCCGCTGCATCCAGCACTTTCACACCGATGAGCGTCGCATTAGGTGCGATTCCCTGGAACGGCTTGGACACACCGCACACGGTCCGTGAGATTCCCGTTCCGCCTACCGCCGTACCGGCTACGTGCGAGCCGTGCCCGTTGTCGTCTTCGGGATTGTTGTCGTTGTTGACGAAATCTCGACCCGCCGCCGTATCAATGCGCGTGGCGTACATCTGGTTGTCCGAGTCAATACCGGTATCAACAATGCACACGCGAACGTTGGCTCCGCTGGCTGTCAGTCCCGCACCGGTGATTTGACTCTGCAACGCCCGAATGAGCGGCGTGCTGTCATCCATGTAAGCGTGAACCATTTTGTCCCGCTCGACCCGCACGACGCCCGGCATCTTGCGAATGGCGGGAATCTGGGACAGGGGCACATCACGAAAGTTGACCACATTGGGAAGCACCGTTCCATAGGAGTATTTCTGGTACCCGCCGTGCTTCTCGCAGGTTTTCTTGACATCCTTGCGCTGCCCTGAAGCGCGTGAAGCCGTAGGCGCAAATTCGACAAGCAGACTGACCCGCTCGCCCTGACCGTCCCCATAATTGACGGACGGAACCATCTTGAGGGATCGATCGACACGAACGGCGTTGAGCGACCGCGTCGTCTCATCTACGGGCGCGGCCTGTACAACGCCCGCCCAAAATACAAGACTCATCGCAAACATTGCTCCAAACAACACCGCGGAGTGCGTCCAGCGCCTTCGGATTTGCGCATGTAACCTCATCGATTTGTTACTCCATTTACGAAAACCAAGAAAACCTGCCAATCCGATCGCGTGAGATCCAGTGATTAACCATGAAAAGGAGAACCACCTGACTTGAGCCTTTCCCGTTCGGGAGACCGTTTCTCAACTGCTGCGACCGGACCCTCCCTAAACGAGTCGGGGCTCCGCCCCGGCTGACTGATGTATCGTTTTGATGCTAACCACAACAAGTAACGCGCAAAGCGACCAACAACGGGTTATCCGATACCTAGTGCTTTGTCACACCTTGTGCTTTGGGTGGCATGGGCAAACTTATTTGCCCGCGACTGCCCCCCAGCAACATAGGCAAACTGCTGCCTGCCTGTGCCACCCACAACGAACCCTAAGAATAAGCTGTGACGCTGCACTAGGGCTTGTGACACGAGGCTTCCAGTACACAGGTCTCGGAATCGCACGGGCGCCGCCGCGCGCAGCTCACCCCGTTGGATTCAACCACCCTTCTGCGCAAAGCGCGCGACTTACCGCCAGATGCCAGGCGCTTAAAAAAAACGGCCACTAATCGCGACGCAACTGTCGGTGCAGGATGCGGTGATGGTCTCGAACAAAAACGCGAACCCAACTCTAACGAGGACTGCACGAAGATACAACAAAAAATTAAAAATCATTTACGGGCGGCGGGTGCCACGACCGGGCACCTGTGGACCAAGCTATCAAGGTCCGGGTGGTTTGGCTTGCGCTACTCCGTCCTAGAACCGGTCAAACGAGGGTGAACAGCCTGTAGCCCCCTTTTTTCAATCAGGTGGTACATGCACGAACGATGAGCCCTGCGAAAGAGTTGTGCGAACGCACTAAAGCGGCTCCGATCTTGGCGTTATCGTTTTTTCGATGTGCCCTGTTTGTCTGATTCATACGCGCCGCGATACAGGGGAACGGGGCGTCGTACGTCAGATCGCGTGTGCATCCCCACCCTTTTCTTGCTGTCCATCCGAAGAAGCGGTTTCTGTTTTGTCGACCGCGCGCCCGCGGAGGTAGTCGCGCATCCAGGTGAGGAACCGGTTCATCGTGGGTCGGTAACTCAACTCGCGAACGACAACCGTACGCATCTCTCGCGTGATATCGGCGCGCAGCATGTCGTCGTCGATGAATCGATTGGCGGTGTTAGCGAAGGAGTCGGACGAGTCGAAAACGATTTGAGGGAAACGCGGAAAGAGCTCGTCCGGGTAACGAACCTCCGCCGCGAAGCACAGGTAATCAATCAGCGTTCGACCTCTGTTTGTGAAGTGCTCAAGCCAGGGACCCAGCACATCGGATAGCCCTGATCGAATCCGCTCGTCGGTTGTTGTTCGTAGCGCGGCGTCATCTCTGATCCCCAGCGATTCGATGCGTTCAACGAGTGACCGGAGCGTGCGCCCGGTAACGTCGCGCGGCGTCTTACGCGTAAGAAAGAACCCACCGGCGGCGAGACCGTCCATCGCCCGCTGGTGCAAAAAGCCGGCCGGCATGAGCTGCAGGTTGATGGTCGAAGCGCGGTAGATACAAAGCAGCTCGCGCCCGTTCCGCGCGGGACCGGCGGCGTACGAGGACAGGGTCGGATGATCCTCCCATCCGTTTCCGTAGATGCGTAGGGTGCGATTGTTGCGACGTGCCCAATCCGCCGCCCACTCGAGGGCCTCGTGGCGGAAAAGGCGGTCGCCGAGGCGCCAGAGGTACCATTCTTTGAGGCGCGTCTCCAGTTCGGGCGTGAGGTGGGGGATGCCGCAGCGGCGCATTCCGGCTTCGAGCACTGTCGAGGTGACGTAGGCGCTTGGTACTTGATACCGGCCCAATGTGTCGGGCATCAACTCGAACAGGGTGTCCAACAGGCGTTGAAGCGCCGGGTCGGTGAAGACGCGACGCTCCTGCTCGTGGAACGCTTTCGCCGTCTGTGAGGCGTGGCTTACGAACGAGACGTCGCACGCGAACCGAGACCGTTCCTCGTCAGAAAGGGGCGCACCGCCGAATTGTTCGGGGCAGGTTGGAACCAGCGTATGGCGGACCTGGCGCGGATCGGCTCCGAGGCGAACGCAGGTGTTTTTGGAACAACCCACGAGGTAGTCGTGAGGGGCCATGCTTTTTATGTTGGATTCCGTGATGACATGCGGCAACTGATCCTGATCCCAGGTGAGGATCGGCAGGTTGTCAGGCAGTATGTCGGTGCACTCGGCCCGAAGGTGATCGATAATAAAGAACAAATCGGGGTCCAGGTCCTTAACCACTTGATGAAACCGCAGTGGGCTGGTGATCTGATAACAGGTCTGCTCGATGAGTACGTCGCACCGGTGCCCGAGCGCCTCGAACGCCCGCTTCGCGTCGCGCATGGAGTATTGCAAAAAGGTGGTGTGGGTGCTGACGGCGGCGAGGATGCGCAGCGGCGGACCCGTTCCGGAGAGGGCGGCTTCGAATCGTGACGCCCAATAGTTGATATCGCGCGAAGCATACCGCGCTTCCAATTCGGTTCGTATGGTTTGGATCTCGCGCTCGCTTGCCTTGAAAGCGCCGTCGACGACGCTTAGTACCTTGGCTGTTTGTCCGTCTTCGCGCGGTCCGGCCGTAATCACCTGCGTGGGAAACGGAAGATCGGGGTCGCGCGCCCAGGCACTGCGCATCTGATCCGCCCAGTTATCGCCGGTGAAGATCAAGACCCGTTCATCGCGCAATAGGTCCTGCCAGTCGCGCAGGTGAAGCACCATCGCCAGCGAGGCGGGGTCCGGTTCAACAACGAATAACGCACACGAGAAGCCAAGGAAGGTATCCCGTGTGGTTTCATACACGCGCTCGAAAAACCCACCCAGCCCCAGACCGTCGAAGACATAGGGCCCGGGCATTCGTGCGGTGACGCCCTCGGGCATGGCTTGCGCTTCGTCCGCCGCGGCGTGATCCCGTAGAGCGGGCACCCAGCGCCATAGTCCATCCTGACCTCGCCGGCGAACCTGCGTGATCCCGTTGTTGTCCCGAAACCGCTGGAAGTGATCCATCCGGTGGATCCAGGCTGTTTCGATCGGCGTGGTATCCACACCCCGCGTTCGCAGCGCAATCAGGTTTTGCTCGAATACGCCGCCAAGTTCCGACCACGGTAACGGCGCAGCAACGATCGACCGCAACGACGCGCCGAGCGCATCGCACTGCTCTTTCAATTCTCCCGGCGGCACCTCGACCGCGTGTGCGTCGCGGGCGGGGATAATCAGCCCCAGTTTGAGCAGCTCTCGTACGGTCATTAATCGGGCGTAGGCGTCGTCGGGGCAGACGTTCAAATAAGGGTCGGCCATCGTGAGAAAACCGTACACGTTTCCGCGGTTCAGGTGGGCGAGCATTTGGTCGCGGTGTGATTGGACGGTAGTGGTCGTCGTTGTCATCGTCGCTACGGAATCAAGAAAAACCTGCTGGTAAGCCACCCCCGGCACCGAGTGCCGGTGGAGCGGAAGAGGCACCGCTGTTCGGTTATCGGTGTTCGACGGTCGCGGACTTGCCTCCAACCGACCGGGCGTTCCTCTCGCACCACTAACGCCGCCGTCGGCAATGTCCGAAAAAACAGGGAATGCTGTTACCGCACGCTAACCCATCGAACCACGCTGCGCGATCGCGGTCGATCCGCGCGCATCGCCGGGTGGTCCTTGCGATTCTGTTCATTGCGGGTTTCCTGCGGGTGGCGGCGCTGGATCGGTATCCGCTCCCGATCCATCAGGACGAACTCAGCGACATCTATGACGGGTATAGTCTGGCTACGACCGGTGCAGATCGGTCCGGCCAGCGATGGCCCATTCTGGTTCGAGGCATGGGACCCGGCGACTATCACCCGGGTGCCTACGCCTACCTGGCGGCGATCCCGGCGTTCTTGGCCGGGTTTTCGGTATGGGCGGGTCGCTTGCCGGCAGCGCTCGCGGGGATACTGACCGTCTGGCTCGTCTACCTGACAACGCGCCGCCTGTTCGACGACCGCGTCGCTTTGGTCGCCCTGCTGTTCGCGGCGTTTTCTCCCATCCACATACTCTATTCGCGCCAGGCGCATCAGGGGGTCTGCCTCGTTCCGTTGTGTGTCGTTCTTATCGTCTACCTGTTGGTACGCAGCACCTTCGCGCGCCGAGATACCGGATGGCGGAGCGTCGCCGGTTTCGCTGTCGCGGGTTTGTTCATCGGACTCTCGACAAACGCCTACGCCGGCCAGCGGGTTACGGCCTTTCTTTTTGCCGTGACCGTGCTCGTTGCGATTGGATGGACCATCGGTGTGCGCCAACGCGATGCCCGTCGGGCGGTCGGTCTGATCGCGGCTTTTTCAATCGCTGCCGGGATAGGCGCCGCGCCGCAGTTGTGGATGCTCGCGGTGCAACCGGAGAGGTTTTTCGCGCGGGCCGGTGCCACCGTGTACCCGATCCACTGCGGGGTCCAATGGTGGGTTGAGCGGCTGCTTGCCAACCTCGCGTTGAACCTCGACCCCCATTACCTGTTCTTTTCGTTCGGCGACTATGCGCTGCTGAGCGTGACCCGTTTGAATCTGGCGTCGATGCCGTTCCTGTCCGTCGGTCTGATCGGGATCATCGTGCTCGCCGTCCATCGGCGCAGTATCGCGCTGGCATGGGTGCCCCTCGGCGTGCTGTTCAGCCTGCTTCCGGCGCTCATCACCGAGGGGAATCCCAGCTCGATGCGCTCGTCGGGTGTTTGGGCGTTGTATCCCATCGTTTGCGCGGTCGGCGTCGTGATCGTCGCGCGCATGCTGCGTTCATTGTCGCGCCGAGTTGTTGGCGGACCGGCAGCGCAAGGCGCCTCATTGTCTCGGAATAACAGCAGCACATTCGAAAAGCGAAAGGGATCCTTGGTCGCTCAGGAACAAACATTTGGACCAACCCCCTGTCCGCCAGAAGCATCTGAAGGGATTCGGAATCTCGTGTTCGAATCATGCGCTGGTCGTCGTCACTCGCTCGGACCGGTTGTCACGACGCTGGTCGCCACGCTCATTGTCGGCGCGGGCGCCTTTGACATGGCTCGATACCTCACGCGGCCCGATCTACAAGGGCGCGCGGCGCAGCATGACTTCGTGCGCATCGGCGAATGGCTCGCGTCCCACGGATCGGACTACGAGCGGGTGTACATCGATGCAGACGGTATGTTCGGCTACCTCTATGTCGCGGCTTTCTCGGGTATGACGCCCGAGGCGTTTCGACGCGTGCCACGTCGGGGCACTGTCAGGGGGTTGGGTTGGGACGAGTTCGAGCGGTTTGGTCGCTACCGTTTCGCGTCCGAGCAAACCGCAAGAGCGCAGTGGGCCCGATCCCACACCACAAGACCTTGGCTTGTCATCGACGGTGATCTGAGGACAGTCGTACTCTCCGGATCGCACGAAGCGGTTACGAGCGCCGAAGGTCCGACGCGCTTCGTCCCCTAGAGCATTCTTAATCCAGGTGTAGCGTGTATCCGCAATGTTTGTA
>CAZWWW010000134.1:0-7766 GCA_964637715.1 uncultured Phycisphaeraceae bacterium
CAAGACGGTCTCCTTCACAGCTCGCCACGGTGAGCGCCGGCGCAGTTTCGCAACGATCGGCACCACGCCCGATTTCTTCGACGTGGTCAACGTGGACGTGGCCCGAGGTCGGCGTGTCAGTGGCGAGGACATGGAAACCCGGTCCAACATCTGCGTGATCGGTGAGCAGGTTCGGCGCGATCTATTCCCGTTTGAGGATCCGATCGGTCAGATCGTCCTGGCCGAGCGTTTCCCGACGGCCATTCCGTTTACGATCGTCGGCGTACTTCAGCGGATCGAAACCGCCGGTGCGCCCGCCCGGGGTGTCGAGGACCGTGATCTGAACCGGGAGATCATCATCCCGTTGTCCACCGCCTCCGTTCAGTTCAGCGACACGATGCGCCGCCTGGGTGCGGGTACGCGCGAGTTTATCAAGATGCAATACTCGGGCTTATACGTTCAGGCCGAGACGACCGAACAGGTGTTGGCGGTATCGCGCATGGTCGAGCAGGTATTCACGCACGGGCACAAGAAAACCGATTACGAGATCAAGGTGCCGCTCGCCCGGCTCAAGCTGGCTGAGAAGAAAAAAAAGAACAATCAGCTCACCCTGGGGTTCATCGCCGGCATCTCGCTGCTGGTCGGCGGTATCGGCATTATGAACATCATGCTGGCTTCGGTGACCGAACGCACGCGGGAGATCGGGATCCGCCGGGCACTCGGGGCGCGGCAGTGGCACATAACGACGCAGTTTCTTGTCGAGACGGTGGTTCTATCGACGGGCGGCGGGCTGGTCGGTGCGCTGCTGGGCATCGTCGGAGCCGGCGTCATCTCGCGGTACGCGGAATGGGAGACGATCGTTCAACCCTGGGCGGTTGCGCTGAGCTTCGGTTTGTCGGCGCTGGTGGGTATCTTTTTCGGTATGTACCCGGCTATCACCGCCGCGAAGCTCGATCCGATCGAAGCCCTTCGGTACGAGTAGGTGGCATCCTCGTCCCACACTTTGTTCGAAAGGCGGGACGGCAACAAGGGTGACCGATTGACCGTGTGCCGTCACCTGTGGGCCATTACACGCTATCGATGGCTGCGTCGCGTCGCGTGGCGCGGCCAGTCGCCGCTCCTAGCCTTGGCCAACCTGTATCGTTCCCAATCTCGGCGCAATCCGCTGTAGCGCACCAATCACCTCTGCTCATTGGGGCGTGAATCAAAGAATGCCGTCGACCGAACAAGCGTTCGATTGCGCGTTCGGTTTATATCGCGAGCGCTGACTGTCATCATGGGAGCGCATCGTTTTGCTGTTCAGACGTCCGGAACCTGTTATTCGAACTATCAGACACGTGCCTACCTCTTAACGTCTTGAATAATCCGATCATTGCGCATGGTCACTGTCCCCGCCGCCCTAAGCCTCTTTCCGGTTAGCGCAGTCAAGTTCAACCGCTTGACGCCGGATTAACCAGCAAGTGGCACGAGACGTGCCAATGCCGTTTACCGTTGGTGGAGATAGGTTGCTGTCTTGTTGAGGTCCACCGTCGTTTCGGACTCCGACATGCGGCGTGTGATGAAAGGATAGGTTGTGGAGCCATCGTATGATCTGGGCGCCGGGAGGTAATCGGTTGCGCTGGGTGCGAGGACCACCGCCTACCAAGATAAGGTCGCGTCCTTAGCCTGGCCAAGGGGGCGCGGGCAAGCCCAGTAGCCGAGGTCCGAATCCTTTGGACCTATCGCGTCGGTGTATGCGTTGCTTCGCCGCATTCGGTAGGGGATTATTGAGGTTTTGGTGTATGTCGACTGGTCATTTCTCTCTAGATAGGAGGTACGACCAATGAGGAACAGCACAGCATTGATCGGAATATTGTCGTTGATCGCTGCCGGCTGCGGTACGCAACCGGCGTCGCTGTTGGTGGGTGATGTCACGGGAGGGTTAAATGTCGGGGTTGACGGTACAGTCAATCCCGACATTAACGTGGTTATCGACGCCTCTTTGCACGCAGACGTTGAGTGCACGGTTGAATGCGATTTGAATACGGGTGATTGCGAAACGGTTTGCGAGCTTGCGTCCGGAGTTCCGCCGACCCCGGAAGCTTTGGGTGAGGCGACCTATCTTGCAAAATGTGCGGCCTGTCACGGCGATCCGGTGGGTACGGGATTTGCCCCCGACCTGACCGGCGAGTCCGCCGAAGACATTTTGAACGAGTGGGCTGATCCGGGTCATCCCGGTGGATCGTTTCCTGAGTTGACGGAGGTCGATGCCGACAACTTGGCAGCCTACCTTGCAAGCTTGTAGCTGCCTGTACATGGTGTCAATTCACCTGCCAGGTGACGCCGTCAGCAGCGTTTGTTGAATTAGTTCGGTCCTCGGGTTTGCTATCGGTTTCCCGGGGTTGGAGTGTCTCGCTCTATACCCCGGAGAAATCGATGGTGCATGAAGAACCAAGGCTCTTTTCAATGGCAGCGTTCGATTCCGCCTGTCATGTTGTCCTTCTTAGGGTTCCGTTGCCGCGTAGACGTTGAAAACGTCATAGAAGGCCCCTACGTCCGAGCGTACTGAATCTCCATGACTTTGGACTCCTGCCCGTCGGGCATGGTGAAGTACATCTCCATCGAATGGTGGTCGTTGTCCTTCAACGTGATGACGGAACGCTTCTTCAAGACCCCGCCACCCTGGGGGTTGGTCATTTGCCCGCACATCTCCCACACCTTGCCGGCGGCGTCGACCTGCCCCGTTTCGTTTTGCATGAAGGAGCCGGCGGAGTCGATCCAGAAACTTTCGTACCGCTTATCGAGTGAGTTGTATCCCCAGTAGCCCCGCCCCTCGAAATTAGGAAACGGTCCGTCGGTGGCGTCGCCCTTATAGCGTTGACACAGGAACAACCCGCCAAGATCCCAGGCGTTGGTCATCACCCCCGTTGTGACGAAGGGGTCGCCCGGTCCCATCCACATCTTCCCCTCCGCTTTGAACGTCCCCACGAAGGGACCGAAACGCTTGTGCTCCTCACCGACGGCGTTCATGTGAGCACAGCCACTATGGTCCTGATTCGACATCGCCCACGCTCCCTTTCTAAACAACTGCGCGTTCGGATCGGCCCGTTGCCGACCCGGAGACAACCTGTCACCAAACAGATCGCCGAACTGGTGTGCACACCGCACGTTCCTAATGCCGCGCGTCAACGCTTGCAGCAGCGCCATCCGAAGGATGGGCTTACTGAGGATGGCCATCTCGGCACACCTGGCACTATTCCCCGGCCCACGGGGACACAAGGCAGCGTACTCGAACCGTCGGCGTTTGTTAACAAGCTGTTTTTCTGGAACACCGCCCCTGTTGGTTGCCGGCGCGGGAGGATCGTCGTAGGCTGATGCGTCGGGGGATCGAAGGGGCACGCCGTGCGGGCGAAGGCGTCATTGGCGACGAAGCGCTTGGACCCGTCGGGGGGATCGCCCGAACCGGTGAACGCTGTTTGATTCCTTTTCTTGGGTTTTCCTGGACTTGCTTATGTCATCATCCACGACCGTTGCAAACGAGGTTACGACGCAGAAGATGCTCCGGCGCGAGGACATCGATCAGCGTCACCTGTGGGCGACCGAAACGATCTTCCCGTCCTTGGAATCCTGGGAGACCGAGTTTGCCGCGGTCGAGAAACTTGTCGGCACCATGCCGGCGTACAAAGGTACGCTCGACACGGGACCGATCGAACTTGCGGAGTTTTTCAAACGTCGCGACGAAACCGAATCACGACTCGAGCGCGTGTACGTCTATGCGTCGCTGCTCGCGGATCAGGACACGCGCGTCGGCGAGACGCAGGCGATGGTGGCCCGGGCGCGATCGCTGGCGGTTCGCTACGGCGAGGCTACGTCCTGGGTGCGCCCGGAATTGATCGCGATTCCGTTTGAGCAAATCGAGTCGTGGATGGATCAGACGTCCGCCCTTGAAATCTACAGGCAGTGGTTTGATAACCTGTTTCGCACGCGGAAACACATTCTTTCCCCGCGTGAGGAAGAATTGCTGGCCATGACCGGCGAAGTCTGCGGTACACCCTACAACGCCTACAACTTGCTCTCGAACGCCGACCTCAAGTTTCCGACAATCAAAGACGAGCAGGGGCGTACGATCGAGCTTGATGACTCTTCGTTTTATCTGCACATGCGCTGCCCGGACCGCCGCGTCCGCAAAGACGCTTTCCAGGCCATCGTCGGTGCCCACGCCGGACACCGCAACGCCGCCGGGGCGCTGCTCAACGGCGTGGTTCAAGCGCACCTGCTCAACGTAAAAGCCCGAGGGTATGAGAGTTGTTTGAGCGCGGCACTGGACGACGGGAACATTCCGGTAGCGGTCTACGACAGGCTCGTTCGCACCATTGGCGATCATGCCCGCTTGTCGCATCGGTATCAGGATATCAGAAAGCGAGCGCTGCACCTCGACGACGGCGTACACGCCTATGACCTGTTCGCCCCACTCATTAGGGGGCAGAAGATGGAGTTTACCTACGAGCAGGGCGTAGCGTTGATCCAGGACGCGTTGCAACCGTTGGGGGAGGACTACATCAAACAGATGATGCATGGATTCGACTCACGTTGGGTGGACGTGCACCCCACCAAGGGCAAGCGAAGCGGTGCCTACTCGAGCGGTACCTACCTGACGCAACCCTACATCTTGATGAACTACCACGGGGGGTATGAGGATGTTTCCACGCTGGCGCACGAGATGGGTCATTCCATGCACTCCCATTTGTCGCGCACGACGCAGCCTTACGTCTACTCGGACTACGACATTTTCTGCGCGGAGGTCGCGTCCACCTGCAACGAGATTCTCCTGCAGCACCATGTGCTGGCGCACACCAAAGACGCTAAACAGCGGCTCTACTTGCTGGGTGAGTTTCTGGAAACCATACGGGGGACGGTTTTCCGTCAGACCATGTTCAGTGAGTTCGAGCAGCGCATTCACAACATGGCCGAGAAGGGTGAACCGCTCACGGCGGATTCGCTTGGTGCGACCTATCGGGACGTCATGGGACGGCACAACGGACCCGCCTATGCGCACGACGATCTCGTGGACAACTACTGGGTGCGCATCCCACACTTTTACTATGATTTTTACGTGTACAAATACGCCACGAGCTATTGTGCAGCCTCCAACATCGCGCGGAGGATACTCGCCGACGAACCGGGGGCGCGCGACGCCTATCTCGATTTTCTCAAGAGCGGCAGCAGCGCTTATCCGGTAGAACTTCTGCGTCGTGCGGGTGTCGACATGACCACACCGCAGCCCTACGAGGACGCGATGAAGCTCTTCGAGGATTTGTTGGATCAAACGGAATCGTTGTTGAAAGAACTTGGCATGGTGTAATCACGCGCGTGTACCATGTGACCGCGCGTTGCGGAGCGGGTTCGATCGTGCGGGAGGAATTTGCGGGGGAGTATAATGAGTAACTTGCTTGAACGTTTTTGTCGTTACGTCAAAGTCGAAACCACAGCCGTCGAGGTGACGGACGAGTACCCCAGCTCGAAAGGGCAGTTGGAACTGGGGCGGATGCTCGCAGGAGAACTGCGTGAACTCCGTCTGACCGACGTTACGGTGGACGAGCACGGCATCGTCTTAGCCACCGTTCCGGGCAACGTCGAGGGCGCCCCGACGATCGCTTGGGTGTCCCACATGGACACGTCCCCCGAGGCAAGCGGGAAAGACGTCAAGCCGATTGTTCACAAGAACTACGACGGTAAGGACATCACCCTCTCGGGCGATCCGTCCAAGACGATTTGTGTGGCCGAAAGCGAGGAGCTGGCGACGCTACAGGGCAAGACGATCATCACCACGGACGGAACGACGCTGCTCGGCGCGGACGACAAATCCGGTATCGCGGTCATTATGACGGCGGCGGCGGCGCTGATGGATCAACCCGACGTCAAGCACGGACCCATTCGAGTCGTGTTTACCTGCGATGAAGAAGTCGGGCGCGGAACGGACAAGCTCGATCTCAACAAGATCAACGCCACGGTCGGCTATACGCTCGATGGTGAGTCCGAGGGAATTATTGAGGGCGAAACGTTTTCGGCGGACTTGGCCACGGTCACCATTACGGGTCGAAACATTCACCCTGGACTGGCGACGGGCAAGATGGTGAACGCCATTCGATTGGCCGGTCTGTTTCTCGCACGCATGCCCTGGCAGCGACTCGCACCCGAAACAACGAAGGACCGTGAAGGATTCCTGCATCCCTATATGCTTGAAGGTGCAGTCGATCGCGCCACCTTTCGCATCATTCTTCGCAGCTTCGTCACGGCGGAGTTGACTCAACAGGCGGATCTGCTTCGGGCGATCGCCTCGACCATTGTCGCTGAGCATCCCGGGGCGACGATCGACATCGACATCAGTGAGCAGTACCGAAACATGGCCGAGTTCCTCGCGGGCGAACCCCGCGCGTTGGCGCTCGCTACGCAAGCCGTCGAACGCACCGGTCTAACGCCGCAACTGTGCTCGATTCGCGGAGGTACGGACGGTTCACGTCTCAGCGCTATGGGGTTGCCCACACCGAATCTGTCCACCGGAATGCACAACTTCCATTCGCCGCTGGAGTTCGCCTGTCTGGAGCAAATGGAATCAGCGGTCAAGGTTCTGCTCGAGCTGGCGCAGCTCTGGGGTAAGGAGCGAATGTGACTGACGCTGCGGCGAAGCGTTCCATCGGCAACGCGCTCCGTGGCTATTTCCACGAGTTCGGCGCGCTGCGCGAATGCAGCCGTGAATTCTGGGTCGTGCAACTCGTCAATTTGCTGGACGGTATCGCCTACTTTGCGATGCTGACCGTCAGCACGCTCTACCTCTCTCAGACGCTCGGTTATAGCGACAAACAGGCCGCGTGGCTGTGGGCCGCCGTAACCGCCGCCTATACGGCCACGGGATTCGTGGCCGGGTTCGTTGGAGATTCCTTCGGGATCAAACGAACCCTCTATCTGTCGGTTACGATGCTGATCGTATCGCGTTTGGTCATCAGCGCGACAACGGAGCGGGCGGTCGTCGTTCCCGCTCTGTTCGTCCTGTTGATCGGTACGGCAATCATGACGCCGGTTCTCATCTCCGCGACCAAGCGATACACCACGCCGAAATCACAGACGGCGGGATTCAACCTCTTCTATTTCCTTATGAATGTCGGTGCCTTCCTGGGCAATGTGACGCTGGATCCGCTGCGTTCGCTACAGTGGGGCGACCGCTCGGTATTCATGGCCGGTTCGGCGATCAGCATTGTCTGTTTTCTGGCGATTCTGTTTCTCTGGCGCAAACCGCTCGCGGTAGTCGATGCGGCGGCGCCCGGTGGGCCGCTTGATAATGGCGATACATCATCGTCAGAAAAGAAAATTGAGGATTCGGAGACGAAAGAATGGGAAGCGCCGTGGACCATTGCACTGAATGTGGTTCGAGAGTCGGCGTTCTGGCGGTTCATGCTGTTTCTTATCGTGTTGACCGGTGTTCGCCTGGTGTTCGAGCATCAGTCGCAGGTCTATCCGAAGTATTACACACGCACCATGTCAACCCGCCTGTTCTCGACTGCGGATGTGCCGACTGAGACCCTGGACGACGGCACACTGCCGGATTCTCTGCGTGCGGAGTTCGCCGAGACCGGTGTGATTCTGCATGACGATGTGAAGATCAAGCGCCCCGACAAAGATCGTGCCCAGTGGCTCATCACCTCAGGCGGCAAAAAGTTTATGATCGTTCAACGCGGTGACGTGCTGCACGTATACGAATCGAACGTGCCGGTCGGTGCGCTGAACTCGATCAATCCGCTTATCATTTGTTT
>CAZWWW010000135.1:0-7695 GCA_964637715.1 uncultured Phycisphaeraceae bacterium
GCAACAGTTCGAATTACCGCGAAACTGACACGCGGCCACGCCGGTATCGATAAAGTCAACGACGCCATCGCAGTTCACATCACAATTGCCAACGCACCCACTACAATCGTCCAGCGCGCACTCGGTTATCACGACGATGTCTATGATGTTCCCCCCGGGCGTACCGTCCACATCGCCATCGCACGGGCAAGGGTCCTGCGGCGGAACCGCGCATCCCGCCACCAAGCAGGTTGTGGACTGCGTCCAAACGCGCCCGGCGGCGCAGTTCGCTTGAGACACGTCGTCGACGCACAGACCGTTTCCGGGATTGCAACACGCACCGGTCGGCGGCGGCGGACAGGTAGTCGGTGAACACACCTGCGCCTCCGTCCATAGAATGTTCGCACCCGTGCAGGCGGCCTGGGTGATGTCGTTGTTGCAGCTACCGGTATCCAGATCGCAACACGCACCAGTGGCCACAGCACTGCACTGAATGCCCGAGCAACGGAGGCCCTGAGTCCACGAAACATCCGCGCCCGTGCAGTTCGATTGCCAGATATCGTTCGTGCAGGCTCCGGCGATGTTGTCGCAGCAGGCGCCGCAACAGACGCTCGCCGGGAATCCAATGAATTGACACCGCCACATGCTGTCGGTGTTCGGCGGATCAGCACCGACATCAACATCGTCGACGACGCCGTCGCAATTCACATCGCACGAGTTAACGCAGCATGAGCAATCGCCGCCCTTGCACGCCGCAATACATAACGCGTCCTGAAGGGTGATAAACGTGTCACCGTCAACATCCGCGTTGCATGGGCAGACCTGGGCTTCGGATTGCGTGGCAAAGACCAAAGCCACAAGAACAATAGTTATGACCTGTGCGAAACGTAGAAACATGGCAAGCTCCTGGGAAAAGACATGAACGATCCATCCTCATCTGATGGCCGTTCGTCGTGGGAGACTGAGGAACGGTACGAAACGCCATAGAGCATCCGCCTCCTAGCGAGGAATGTGCTAACATTCCCAGCTTACCAAGATAGACATCCGAGTTCAAGCAAGAAATCATTTAGGAGGAGGACGCCCTGAATAGGGTGCAAGACACTTCCTGCGCCTTCAAGGTAGAGCAGATGATTCGCCCCGCTATGCGGGGTGGTTCACCTGCCACCACCATGGCAGGTCAACATTTCACCTTGTGGCAAAAGAAAGAACTGCCCCACCGTCTTTTGCGAACGCCGACTCTTACATAAACCTCACTGAATGGGCACCAAGTCCCTGGGGTTGGATATCGAGCGAGCCGCCCTTACGATGGCGGGTGCGTTCGGATTGCCGAAACATGATCGCTGCCGTCCGGGTGGTCACAGGCTGTGGATTCGTGAACGAAAACGAACTTATTCCAAAATGTCGGGCGGGCGATCGGGACGCGCAGCGGGCGTTGTTCGAACAGACCTCACCGCAGATCTACCGACTCCTTCTTCGCATGACCGGCAACGCGGACGATGCCTCGGACCTGACGCAGGAAACCTATGTGAAGGGCTTGCGGGGGCTCGAGCAATTCGACGGTCGCTGCGCGATAACGTCCTGGTTATACCGGATCGCGCTGAACCAGGCGCTTCAGTTCCGGCGTCGGAAGGGCGTCGAAACCACGAAGCTCCGAGCGTTGGCCCCTCAACGGAGCGTTGAGACACAAAAACCAACGACCGAGTTGCGGCTCGACATGGAGGACGCGCTGCTCGAGCTTCCACCCGACGACCGGACGATACTCCTGCTTCGTTATCAGGAAGAACTTGATTATCGGGGTATTGCAGAGGTACTTGAGTGTCCCGACGGTACCGTGGCGTCGCGGTTGAACCGCGCCCGCGATCGCCTACGCACAATCTTACGAAAAAGTTACGAATAGTCGGAAGGAACCGTACCTTCCCGGCATCCAATATAATAGCCAAGGATTCCGATTGAGACGTGCCGAGGACGTACCGGACCGTGCACGCATTGGCTGGAATGAGCCACCATGTGCTGTGAACAGATAGAACGACAATTAGGTCGCTACATAGACGGGGATCTGTCCGGCACCGAACGCGATCAGGTCAGTTCCCACCTCGCCTCATGCAGCCATTGCCGGGCGGAACGGGACGCGCTGCTGGAGCTTGCCCAGGGAATTGCCCGAGGAGGCGCTGCGGTTCGTGTTCCTGATTCGCTCTGGTCGGACATTGCGCGGCGGCTCAATCAGCCGAAACACGTTGATGAGCGGCCGTCACCACAAAAGCATCGTTCATTGATGCCCGTAACGCGCTGGGCAATTGCCGCCGGTGTTGTATTGGCCGTGGGGTTGGGGCTCTTCGGGCTTTCGTCGCTGGACACCTCCGCCCACGCATCGTCGGTTGATTTCGGCGTACTTCTCGATGCCCTTCCGTTGGATGCCCACAAAGCCTTCAGAAAGTTCGTCGTGCGGTACGACGGCAAGCCGACGACACCGGCGGCGGCCAGGCGCCTTGCACCAGGCCTGAACTTCAACACGCCGCCCTTGCTACCCGGCGGTTTTCGGTTGACATCAGTCTATCAACTGCGTATTGGGGAGACAAAAGGCATTGCTGCCACCTACGACCGGGACGGAGAGTTCCTCGCGGTCGTGTTCCACGCGCCCATGAAACACGAGCGATTCGGGTCGCACGAGACCTATCCCTGCGTGATCGGCAAGCATTGTGGGCACAAGGTGCAGGTCGGCGACTGGAAGCTGGTGCATCTGACCGACCGGACAACATGCCACTGCCTGTTGAGCCGGCTCGATGAACAAACCGAGATGCTCGCCGTAATGAAGGCGATCGCCCCCGGTCCCCCCGAAGCGCTGTCGGGGCAGCCCGATGCTCACCCGTAGCACAAGGCCCGACGCGCTACTGCAGCGCCACAGCTTATTGTTAGGGTTCGTTGTGTGTGGCATGGGCAAACTTGTTTGCCCGTGACTGCCCCGCCAGCAACACGGGCAAGCTGCTGCTTGCCCATGCCACCCGAAAAACAAGGTGTGACAAAGCACTACGCTCATCCAGCCCGCAGCGGAGGACATCGATATAGAGCAAGCCCTTTCTTTGTGAAGCGGTCAGATCGTTGTTTGATCCGGTTACAGCATTGTCTGTCATTGTATATCGCCGTGTCGAGTCGACCGGCCGGATGAACGGGTGATTCGACCCCTGCACATTAGACCTTGCTCTGACGTGGAACGCTGCCTATTGCATTTCCCGTTTTTGTGTTCCGAGCCGCGGGCTTTAAGCCCGCGCGATCTTCCCGGTCTCGATGCCGGTTCGAGTATTCCAGAACCGGCACATGAAAACGATAAATGCTCTAACCAAACTCTTGGAACACGAGCGCTGCGTCGTGACCGGTAAAACCCGTCATTACTTTGAGTAGTGTTCGAACCGTGTGCTGCACCGGCGCCGACGCAAGCGGCACGGGAAACCGAGCGTTGTCCGGTCTTTTGCGCAACGAGGCGGGCACGGCATCCTGTTTCATAGCCAGTAGCGCGCAGGTTGTATCGATGATGCCGCTGGCTGCGAGTGTGTGACCCACATAGGGCTTGAAGGTCGTCCCCACGGCGCGCTCGGCCTTGCCCCCGAGCGCCTGACCAATGCACTCCGCTTCGTATCGATCCGACAATCCGGTGGCGGCACCGTGTGGTACGATCAGGTCCACCTCTTCCGGTGACACACCACTGACACGAAGAGCCGTTTCAACCACGCCGCGCAACCGAGCCGAACGTACATCGGGAACGGTCTGCTTCCAACCCTGATGTGACCAGGAACCGCCCAGATAACGTGCATAGGGCTGCGCACCGCGTTGCTCGGCCCGAACTGCAGACTCGAGCAACATCGCCCCCGCACCCTCGCCGACGTAGAACCCGGTTGGATCCGCGTCGAACGGACGCATCACGGGCTCCTGCGCGTATAGCTCCAACCGGCGGAACCACTCCAGTCGAACAGCCGTGTCAAACGCTTCTCCACCAACCACGAGCATCGCATCAGCCGCACCTGATCGAATCTGCTGGGCAGCCACCTCGATCGCATAAGCCCCGCTGGAACAGGCGTTGTGTACGCTCGTGCTGAATCCGTGCAGACCAAACGCCTTGCCCGCGAGATGCACATAGATAAACGCCTGCATGCCGTAAAAGGATGGCGCGAGAAAGTCGTAGACAGCCGGCGGACCGTTCGTCGCCGGTGGCGGCGCTGACATCAACCCGAACAACCGCGAGACGGTTTGTTCCACACCGGGGGCTTCAAACGCCTGAACCATCCCCACCCGATTGTCCGCTCGGTCGTAGGTCAAACCCGCGTCGTCGAGCGCCAGCTCCATCGCCAACAGCGAATAAGCGAGATCACGATATCCGGGGAACTCCTGCCCGGCGAGATAGTCGAGGTGTGTGGCGATACCGGGGATGGCTTCGTTCGGGGGCATCGACGCCACAGGCATCAACGCGGTACGGGCTACGTCGACATGCAACTCGCGCTCGCCCACGTTGGTGCGTCCGCCGATCAGCGAAGACCAGAGCGCCCCGCATCCGACCCCGGCGGAGGTAACCGGACCAAGGCCTGTGATCACCACGTCGTGTTGTTGGGCCATTCAATCTCGCTTCGGATCGGCGTGCGGGCGTTCGCCACGCTACGCCTGCGCCAGAACCACGCTGCTGTTATATCCACCGAATCCGGCCGCGTTGTTGAGCACGCTACGACACGCGGCCCGTCGAGGTCCGTTCTTGACCGGATCGAGCGCACAGGGTTGGAGTACGTTATCGAGATGCCACGTCGGAATCAACTGTTGGTGCTCGATCGTCAGCACGCACGCCGCCAATTCCATCGCCGAAGCCGCCCCCATCGTGTGCCCGGTGAGCGCTTTGATCGAGCTGAACGCCACGCCGTCGGGGAAGCAGCGCTCCATCACTTTGACCTCGATCGCGTCGTTTTGCGGCGTGCCCGTTCCGTGGGCACAGACATAATCAATATCACCGGGCGACAATCCCGCCTCAGACAGCGCCGCCATTGTCGAGCGACCAAGACCGTCGCCATCCGGGTCGGGCCGCGTCGGGTGATAGCTCTCGCAGGCGAGACCGGTTCCGAGCACGCGGGCACGAACGTCGGCTCCTCGTGCGCGGGCGTCGGACGCGCGTTCGAGCACAAGGACTACACCGCCCTCGCCCACCAACAATCCGTCGCGCGCTTCATCAAAGGGTCGACACACGCCGGCTGACATCGCCCGCAACCGCATGAACCCGACAAACGCCAACCGGCTGAACCCGTCCGCCCCGCCGACCAGCGCCAGATCACACTCGCGGTCCAGCAGCTTCCGTCGCGCGGAAGCCAGAGCCATGTTCCCTGCTGCACAGGCACCGTATAGATCGATCGCCGGACCGCCAGCCCCTATGTCGTCGCGTACATGACGCGCGATGCACCCCGGACGCCCCTGTCCGATACGCGCCAGATGCTCGTCGTTTAACCAATCCGCGTCGTCGGCGTCGAGCCGCTCTTCGATGAACTCGGTTTCGCCCATCGTCGTTCCGATGACCGTGTGCACCCGCGCCGCAGCCAGTGCATCCGTATCCAGACGGGCGGACTCCACAGCCTGTCGCCCGGCGACAACCGCCAGCGCCGATGCCCGCCCCATCGAATCAGGCCACGTGTACGGTGTACGAACCTGGCAGGCGATCGTCCGCGTCAGATTCGCCGTATCAAAACTTGTAATGGGTGCAGCCCCGCTTCGACCCGCCGTGAGCGCTTCCCAGAATGCACCCTCGCCGAGACCGATCGGAGATACGATACCCAAACCTGTTATGACCACTTCGTCGTTCATGGCTTGAACAAGCACAGACAGCCCGGATCAGACTTTGTCTTCGCGCGATGGCGGGCGGCACGGATCGCCCGCCGCGATACCGTAAGACTCAACCTGCCGGGCAAGGCGTCCGTTGGCACCGGTACGCCTACAGCCCGTTACCCGCGAATAACGGGGGACGCTGTACTGAGGCGCTCTCCAGTCGCCTTGTGACATTAACGGGTGTAGGTTCGCCGGGCAAACTTCTCCGCCCGCGCCGAGTTGATCTCATCTTTGAGGAACGGATGACGTCCCCAGATTGGAAAACACCTTTGTGGGATAGGGCGGGGGAGCACCTAGTGCACCGCCACCGCTTATCTCTTAGGGCTCGTTGGTGTGGCATGGGCAAGCAGCAGCTTGCCCGTGTTGTTCCGCGGGCGCTACGGGCAGACAAGTTTGCCCCTGCGGCCCCAGAATAAGGTATGACAAAGCGCTAGAGCAGACCGAAAAGGCGAGCGAGCGTGGCTGACTCGGCGAACGCAAGGCTCGCCGGCACAAAACCACTCAAACAACCGGTTAGCTGAAGCAGCACGCCACCGGATGCGAGCAACAGCCCCAGCGATCGAACGCTTGCGCGATACCCCATTGGGTGCAGAGAAGAAACTCTTTGAGCCGTCCGAATGTGACGCATCGATCGTTCCTGACAGCGTGAACACCTGCTAGAGCAAGTTCGATCCCATCGTCGTGGCCGATCCCGGTTCGCCCGGGGTTTCATGGCGGTCCGCCGCTACGTTTGGATTGAGAATGTTATAAACGTACGGCACAACGAGAAAACGCTGTTACGCCTACGATCGCTCGCGCGATCGCCCTACGTGTGCGACACCGCGATGCTACGGACAGATGTCCGTTATGGTACCGAGAACGGGCTGATTGCCGCACTGACCGGGAACGGTGCATGCGGGATCAACGCAAAAATCACCCACGTCCGCCGCGTTGACCTGGAAATCACCGGGGTTGCAGTTGGCCAGAATCGTACCGCATGGATCGACGAAACGCGTCAAGGCCGTCAAACGATCGTCGCAAGCCTGGATGAACCCGGCTTGAAGCAAACAACCGGCAACCAGCGCGGCCAACGTCTTGCGACGCGATCGTAGCGTAACAATGATGGAACTCATCAATTCAATCTCCCTGGATACGGGTTCACATCAAACGAGGCAAACGCCGGGCGTGGCCGAAACGCCTGCGCGACCAAACGCCTCGGCGGCAAGCGGCGCTCAGGGCGTCCTACGGACAATCCACCAAGAGCGGTCCGTCCGGACTACCAATGGCACCGGTCCCGTCACACGGATTGACGGCACCCCCCAGCGCACCGTTCTGGCAATCGAAAATAAAACAGAAGTCCGTGGTAACCAGAAGCGATTCAGCGGAAAAAGAACCGCAGCTTGTCCCCGGACCGGACAGCAACACGCCGCCGGCAAGAATAAACCCGGCCATCACCGCCGCCCGTCGCGTTCGTTTTCGCATCGAGTGTGATCTCCCGTCTTTCATCGCCGGGACCCCAAGAACCGGCCTCAAATCCTCATTACAAGCAAGTATACCTCGCCATCCGGAGCCCGCAAGCCGCGCCGAACCACCTGCTCCACCTTGACGCAACCTTAGATGTCTTGCACCCGAATAGCCGGCCCCCGTATCGGGCGGGGGCCATCCGTATAGGCCCATTCTGGTGCGGCGAAACTGTCCGAGCAAGTCCTGCGCTACCCCCTCAAACGATGACGTGGTGCCATGAAACGCCCGACCGTTTCCCTGGTTTTTCACCGGTGCGTCGATGTCAGCGTGACCACCCATTAAGCCTAGTGCTTTGTCACACCTCGTTTTTGGGGTGGCATGGGCAAGCAGCAGCTTGCCCGTGTTGTTCCGAGGGCAGTCACGGGC
>CAZWWW010000136.1:0-7578 GCA_964637715.1 uncultured Phycisphaeraceae bacterium
CTCGGCAAACCGGCTTCGCCAACGACCCACCGTGTGTGCTTTGACGCCCATCTCCACGGCGACCTCTTTGTTCGACATGCCGTCCGCAGCCAGCAGAGTCATCCTGGCTCGATCTCTTTGCCGAACCGAAATCCTGCGTCCTTGTGACCAGCCTTGAAGTGTCGTCCGTTCTTTCTTCGTGAGCTTGATACGTGGCGCTACTCGCATCCCAACCTCCTCGAACGCAACAGTACGACAGAGGAAGGTCGATGTCAAGATAATGCCTATTATTTATGAATCACACCACTAGTCCGGGTTCGGCACGGCGCGGTCGACGAAGGCACTACCAGCCTCGACCACGTCCTTCAACGAGCTGCCAAGCGCTCCAAGGCGTATGCGCGTTTTTTCCTCAAAGGTAAGCCGTTTGGCAGCCATAGCTGCGCGGGAAGGCAAACGCACGCGCCGGGCCAGGCGCAAGAACTCCAGCATGCGAATGACGAGGTAGCTCGAATCAAACTCCCACCACCGCAGACCGTGTCGCGCTGACGACGGGAACGCATGGTGGTTGTTGTGCCACCCCTCCCCGAACGCGAGCACGCCGCAGATCGGATTGTTGCGGCTCTCGTCACGACTTCGGAAGGATCGCCCGCCCCATAGATGGCAGATCGAGTTGACGCTGTAGGTCACGTGATGCACGAAGAAGACACGGACCAGCCCGCCCCACAAAAAACCAAGCCACGCCCCGTACCACATACCCGAAATCAAACCGCCGACAACGGTGGGCACCAAAAGCCCCAGAAGAACCCAAACGCAGAACAGATCGCTCGCCAGCTTCGTGGTTCGATCCGCCTCCAAATCCTGAACGTAGCGATCCATGTGTACCGGATCGGCTTTGAACATCCAACCCATGTGCGCGTGCCACGCACCCGCGAGTACCGCCCGAACACCCTTGCCATGAAGATGCGGCGAGTGCGGATCATTCGTGTGATCGCTGTACTCGTGGTGCTGACGATGGATCGCCGCCCACCTGTTCACAGGCCCTTGTATGGCGGTCGACCCGAACACCGCCAACAAAAAGCGAATCGGGCGACTCGTCTCGAACGCGCGATGCGTGAACAAACGGTGGTAGCCCACCGTAATGCCCAAGCCGGAAATCAGGTACATGCCGAAAAAGAGCGCCAACTCCGTCGCTGTGACGCCCCACCCCCAGGTCTTCACGATGGCCGCAATAAGCCCCAGAAACGGCAGCGTAACGACCAAGAGTGTTGCCACACGCTGAGACGTAGACGTACGCGGAATCGAAACCAGGTCACTTTCTTTGTCCACTGATATACACCTTACTTGTTCCCAAAAAGGGAGATTGACTGTTGCCCAAAGAGCAATCGGTTGAAACTTCGCGCCGAACTGCGTCTCCATCGCGCCTGTAGGAAACGCGGTCCACATCACGGCGCAAACGACGAGTCGCCTCCGTGCCCACCGCCTCGCCGAACACCGGCGGCCGGGCGTTCGTCACGGATGCGCCACGGAGCGATCCAACACTCCGCACCATAAAGCATAACCGCACCTGCCGGGTGATCGCAAACGTCACGTTTGGGAAAACACCGGCATCCGCGTGGATTACCTTCGTCGTGACCCCATGCGGGTTAATCGGCAGGAATGCGCGACAAGAAAAAACAACGCCGCATGTGCCCGGAGGGGAGACACACACGGCGCTGTGGTCATCCGCGTTACCGGCAGGGTGTAACGCGAAAGGGGGAGTCTGTGCTGGTTCTACCCGCTTAACAGTACCCCGGGCGCGGCCTCGTAGGCGGCGTCTGGGTGCGAACCGGTTCCGCAGCGGCACGCAAACCACTCCGCCAGGCACACGCCCGGAGGCACTGCAATACTTGTTGTAGGAACGCGTGATCCCGTTTCGATCGAACCGTCCGTCCTAGCCATTCGCTCAATCGATCGGTGGGAAAGAGGTATGAATGATTCCCGTCTCGATCATCTATTACTAGGAAGACTATCGGGCCAAGGCAACTACGCCGGACAGGTTTTTACGAATGTCCCACCCGCGAGCGGGCAGGTTAGACGCGAACACGTCAGATCGGACAGGACCCCAACCAGGCAGTAGCAAACAAGGGCTCCGAATCCCGGCGTTCTGCGGGAGCAGGTTTGCCGACGGCACGACGCCGGCGTTCTGCAGATCCGGGATGCCTGCGGTTGGTTGGAGCCACTGGTAGGCAACCCGCCTCGGTGCGCTGCTCAACTGAGCTTGCATCCACTGGGACCAGCACCTATGATCTTTTCAAGATATTCTGAAAGGATCAATCATGGCAGAAACCGGTGTATCGGGTGCGCGAAACCTGTTTATTCGCCGCTGGGGTGAAATGGCCGCCTCTTGGGGGATCGGGCGGACCATGGCGGAGATTCACGCCATGCTCTACCTCGCCCCGGAGCCGGTCTGTACGGATGACGTGATGGAACAGCTTGAGATATCTCGTGGGAGTGCCAGCACCAACCTGCGCGAGCTGACCAACTGGGGCTTGATCCACCGTAGTCACCGCAGGGGCGACCGGAAGGAATACTTCGAAGCGGAGAAGGACGTCTGGCAGATGTTTGACACGATCGCCCGCGAGCGCCGGCGGCGCGAGGTTCAGCCAATCGTCGAGACACTGGAGCGTTGCCTCGCCATGATCGATACGGAACGGATTGAGACGGACTCCGAATTGCGCCAGGCTGAGGCGTATCGGGCTCGATTCACTGACATTCACGAGTTCTGCGAGATGATGAATCTATTGTTCAACCTCATCAACAAGGCCGGCGCATCCGGACTGGTCCCGCTCACACGAAAGCTTGCGAAGCTCATCGGGTAAGGCCTGACCGCGCGGATAACAGAGAATGGTATAACGACGACCACGGGAACTCCCGCGCGCTCCAGACTATCGCTTTGCCTGTTATTGTGTATTGCCGCAGCAAGTCGATTCCCCGGAAGAAACGCTGATTCGACCGCTACACGAAAATAGAGCTTGCTCTATAGATGGGCGTATCGCACAGCGCGTTTCAACGGGGTAAGCGGTTTCTGCTAGCGAAGTGCCACATCGGTGCACAACTCGTTTTTTCAGCCATTGAAGGCTAGTGCTTTGTCACACCTTGTTTTTGGGGTGGCATGGGCAAACTTGTTTGCCCGTGATTGCACCCGGAACAACACGGGCAAGCTGCTGCTTGCCCATGCCACACACGACGAACCCTACAGCATTGTCCGCTATTGTGTTTCGCCGTATCGAGTCGAATGACCGGACAAAACAGTGATTCGACCGCTACACAAAAAGAGAGTTTGCTCTAAGAATAAGCTGTGACGCTGCACTACGGTGTCTTGTCCCCAACGACGCTCCATGCGCTGCAGCACGAGCTTGGCGGGCCGACGACCATCTGTTACCCTGAGCTCGACGCGGGGGCAAGAGACGTTGAGACCGCGTTGGGTCCGCGTGGCGCGAACCAATTCGGTGCGTAACGCAAGGTGATCGTCCGCGCGGTGTGTCTGACCCCTTGACCATAACATGACCAATATGAACAACATAGCCGTTGTGGGGGCCGGAACGATGGGGTCGGGCATTGCGCAGGTCGCCGCCACGGCGGGCTGCACCGTGCACGTGATCGATGTCAACGAGGAAATCCTCGCCCGCGCACAAACACAAATCCTGAAATACCTGGATCGGGCTGTCGAGAAGGGTCGCCTTGAGGCGCTGCAACGTGACGATATTGTCGGACGGCTTCGGTGGCACAACAGCGTGGAAAAGGCCGCCAGTGAGACAGCGGGCGCGGGCAGTCCGATCGATCTGGTCATTGAGGCGGTGGTTGAAAAGCTGCCCGTCAAACACGACGTGTTCCGACAGGCGGAGGCGGCGTTCAACGACAACGCTGTGTTGGCCACTAACACGTCGTCGCTGTCGATCACGCGCATCGCCGCGCCGTTGCGCCGCCCGGGGCGCCTGGTCGGTATGCACTTTTTCAACCCGGCGCCCTTGCTGCCGCTCGTCGAAATTGTCGCCGGCGCGGACACCGACGTGCACACGGTGGATGCGGTGTTTGATATGGTCGGCGCGTGGGGCAAAACGCCGGTCCGCGTGAAAGACACCCCGGGGTTCATCGTGAATCGTGTCGCCCGTGGGTTCTACCTGGAAGCGTTACGCTTGCTTGGTGAGGGCGTGGGCGGTGTCGACGAGATCGATTTCGTCATGAAGCGGCACGGCGGGTTCAAGATGGGGCCGTTCGAGCTGATGGATCTCGTGGGGCTCGACGTAAACCTGGCGGTCAGCACATCCGTGTGGGAACAATTCGATCGGGCGACACGGTTCACGCCGCACGACATTCAGCGAACGCTGGTGGAGCAGGGGCACCTTGGCCGAAAGTCGGGGCGCGGGTTCTACGCCTACCGGGACGGAGCCCCTCCGATTCCCGCCTGTATCGTTGATCGCCAGAGTTTTCAACTGACGCCGTTGTTGTCGGATGCGATGCTGGCGTTTTGCCGGCGCGCCGGGGCGGAGTCGGCGACGAGCACCGAGCAGTTTATCCTCACGCGGATTCTCAGTGCGGTTATCAACGAAGCAGGACACGCCTTGACGGACGGAATTGCGAGCCGCGAGGATATTGACACCGCCATGAAAAAAGGCACGAACTATCCAAAAGGTCCGCTGATCTGGGCGGACGAAATCGGTCCGCGCACGGTACGGGGCGTGCTGTCTTCTCTGAACGAGACTGTCGACGACGGGCGTTACGAGCCGGCTGATTGGTTCGGGCGGTGATGTTGGAGCTTTGTTTCGCAGGTTGAACTACGACCGAAGCGCCGGGTTTCGTAGGCGCAAACGGTCCCGATCGTTGGCAGCTAACCGGGCGGGTCCGACGGATCGACCTTGCAGCATGGCAAAGATACCAATCCGTAAGAATCCCCGGGAACAGGTGGGGGCAGCGTAAGCAACGGGAGACCTCATGGCCAGCGTATTGGTGATCGGAAGCGGCGGTAGGGAACACGCTCTGTGCGATGGGCTGGCCCGATCGCCACACGTCGAAGCGATATATTGTGCGCCTGGCAACGCCGGTACGGCTCACATCGCAGACAACGTGCCCATCGACGTGGCGGACCTTGCCTCGCTGCTGAGCTTTGCACAGGAGCGTGCGGTTGATCTCACGGTCGTCGGACCCGAAGCGCCGTTGTGCGGCGGGATTGTCGATCAATTCACGCGCGCGGATCTTCGCATCTTCGGTCCAACCGCGGCAGCCGCACGCATCGAGGGCGACAAGGCGTATGCCAAGAAGTTGATGAAGCTCGCCCATGTGCCGACGGCTGAAGCGCGCGTATTCCGGCACTACGACGACGCACGGGAGTATGTAGCCAGTCGGGAAAACGGCGTTGTGGTCAAAGCCTCCGGTCTTGCGGCGGGCAAGGGCGTATTCGTATGCCAGGACCCGGCTGATGCGCTCCTGGCGCTTGAACAGATGATGGTCGACAGCGCATTCGGCGGCGCGGGCCGGGTCGTTGTGGTGGAGGAATTACTCAAAGGGCAGGAATTGTCGGTCTTCGCACTCGTGGACGGACAGACCATCTTCATGCTCGATACCGCTCAGGACCACAAAGCCGTCGGCGAAGGCGACACCGGCCCGAACACCGGCGGTATGGGCGCTTTTTGTCCCGCGTCCATCGCCACAAGGGCGGTACTCGACATCGTGGAGCGCGACGTGCTCGTGCCCATCGTCGACGCGCTGCGTAACGACGGTGCCTCCTACAGCGGACTGCTTTATGCGGGGATCATGTTGACCGCCGCCGGGCCCAAAGTGCTCGAGTTCAATTGCCGGTTCGGTGACCCGGAAACGCAGGCGTTGCTCATGCGACTCGACTCCGATCTCTACGAAGCCCTCAGCGCCGTTGCCTGTGGAACGCTGGATCAAATCGAGATGCGATGGCGCCACCGGCCTGCTGTTTGTGTCGTGATGGCCTCCGGCGGGTATCCCGGTTCCTATCAGAAAGGGAAAGTCATCACCGGGCTTGATCGCGCAGAGGCCATGACCGATGTACGTGTCTTTCACGCCGGTACGCTGCGCACCGGATCACGGGTCATTACCAACGGCGGGCGCGTGCTGGGTGTAACCGCTCTGGGCGACAGTTTGGCGGACGCACAGCGCCGCGCCTACGAGGCCGTTAATTGTATCAGCTTTGAAGGTGCCTACTTTCGACGCGATATCGCGGACAAAGCCGTACAACAGGCGCCGACCGGCAAGACGTGATACGCGACCCAGCCGCGGCGGGGTCTCGTGTTGAGGCCGTTCGTGGGGCGCGTCTGACTACGGCAGCGGAACACTCAGATTGGACAAGGCGCCCAGAAACTCGCTCTGGTCAACGACGCCGTCTCGATTGAAGTCGAACACGCCGAAGAGGGGAGCGGTGTCGTCGGAGCCGATGCCGTT
The DNA here is from genome assembly GCA_964637715.1 of uncultured Phycisphaeraceae bacterium. Taxonomy (GTDB): domain Bacteria; phylum Planctomycetota; class Phycisphaerae; order UBA1845; family UBA1845; genus CAZWWW01. The sequence continues at coordinate 6,424 of CAZWWW010000136.1, forward strand.
CTGAACGTAGGCGATGTCGGCCAGATGGACCGTGCCGATGACGTTGGCGTCGCCGGGAGCGAAGGTGTATTCAACTACGTTGTCGATCTCTTCGTCGCTGGGGGTAAACCGCGTGGTCGCGTTGAACGGAATACAGCAATATCCGTTATTGTGTATCGCTGTATCGAGTCGATTCGCCGGATGGAATGGTGATTCGACCGCTCCACAAAATAGAGCTTGCTGTAGCCGCACTATCAACCCAAAGGGGACACATGGTCAGTGGTGGTTGCTCAAAAAGAGTAGGCCCGCCCGGTTCCACACCAAGCGGGCCTGTCAGCTTTGTACGCTGCCGTACACAGCTACGTCCTGCCGTGTTACGGCAGCCTACCTATGTTAGACTCCAACGAATCACCTCCTCTCAGAACCGGGATCCCCGACTCGGCCGGCCTGATGCGACCGATCGGCCTTCGATCCCCCGGGAACCGACGCCCCCGGGCACACCGCCCACCGGATTAAGCCATGGCTCGACCCGGCGCTCGGCGGGGTTCGCTCAGTCCGCTTAGCACGCCCAATTCGCACCAGAGGCGGCCTGCGTAACCCGCACCCTTAGTATAGCATGTTCGACCTCGGAATCCACGAAAATAACGGACCTTCGGTACCGAATCGTTTCACAGGGTATCGCGTGAGGAGAAGATGCCCTGATATCGGTGACATTATGGGACACTGTCCAAAGCCCGCGAGGCAGGTTAGGATGGCGCGGTTCGGTTTCTTCGTAGCCAAGCACCCGGCGGTCGGGCGCAGGAACCGGCGTTTTCAACCCGGGTTCAGGCGTCCGCGGCATTCTCTGCTATCGTGTATCGCCGCGTCGAGTCGATCTAACGGATGAACCAGTGATTCGATCGCTGCCCAACGATGGAGCTTGCCCGTGTTGTGCCGGGGGCAGTCACGGGCAAACGAGTTTGCCCATGCCACCCAAAAAACAAGGCGTGACAAAGCACTAGTCGACAGTGAAAGGATGAATCGTGAGCCTGGCGCAATCGTGGCGCTTTTTTAGGGGATGTCTTCGTGAACCGCGCGTTGTGGGTGCGCTGACGCCAAGCTCCCGGTCGCTGGCGCTCGCCCTGTGCGCGCCCTATCGAGCCCACCGGGCACCGGCACGGGTGCTTGAGGTCGGTG
>CAZWWW010000137.1:0-7561 GCA_964637715.1 uncultured Phycisphaeraceae bacterium
GCCCGGCTACGCCGGGGGGTTCACCTGCCTCAACCATGGCAGGTCAACCTTTCGCCTTGGAGCGAAAGAACGACCTGCCCTACCGTTTTTTACCGTCGCCGATCCTGTCACGGACCCAATAGAGGTTGCTCCGACTTGTGCGTGCTTGTCAAGCATTCGTCGGTTGCATAGAGTACGGGGTTCGGTGCGGGCGAGGATCGTCGGTCGGTCCGCACCGGGGAACCGCTGCCGAGTCGGTGGCTGTTCCTAAGAGAGGCCGAAGTGAGTCCGGTTGGCGTCTAGATACGGGATCATGCGCGTATGACAACCTCGTTGGAAACGGTGGAAGCACAAATCCGCTCCGGTGACATCACGAAAGCATCCCAGGCGCTGGACGCCGTTGAAAAGGCGGAAGGGATGTCGGCGGAGGTTCTTTTTCTCCGGGGGCTCGCGCGGGAGCGGGAGTTTGACCGCGAGGGGGCGGTGGCTTTGTTCCGCCAGGCGCTGGAACAGGATCCGGGTCATCAACGAGCCGCCTTCCACGCCGCAACCATCTGCGATCAGAACGGCGACGAGGAGGCGGCACTCGATCTGTATGAGCAGTGCATACAACACCCGCCCATCCCCGTGAACGCGTTGATCAACCTGGCTGTGCTCTATGAGGAAGATGGTCGGTTCGATGATGCTGAACGTCTCTTGACCGCTGTCCTTGACGAACACCCCAACCATTTCCGCGCCACGCAGTTTCTTAAATCCGTCAAGAGTTCGTACCACATGATGTACGACGAGCAGTCACAATTCGATTACGACAAACGCAGCGCGATCATGGATATGCCGATCACCGACTTCGAGCTAAGCGTTCGAAGCCGGAATTGCCTGCGACAGATGAACCTGCGCACCATCGGCGACCTGCTCCGCACGACCGAAGCCGAACTGCTGTCCTACAAGAACTTTGGTGAAACCTCGCTTTGCGAGATTCAGGCGTTGCTGACCCAGCGCGGGCTCAAGCTCGGGCAGGCGCTTCAGGTGAAAGCCCCGCCCGCGGAACCGCCGGCGATGTTTGTTCAAAAACCAGGGGCCGAATCATCACCTTCATCGGTGCATGCGCGCCGATCGATATCTGAACTCGAGTTATCCGTGCGTTCGCGCAAAGCGCTGCAACGGCTCGGCGCAACGACGCTTGGTGAGCTGGCCATGCGGTCTGAACCGGAACTTATGACCGTAAAGAACTTTGGTCAGACTTCGCTCAACGAAATCAAACGCCAGCTTGCCCTCTACGGACTTTCCCTGCGAGAACCCTGATCGTTTCCCACGCGACGACCGGCGGATATCCGCCGTATGACTTCCGTTGTCGCAGCCACAGCCTCGATGGCGCGTGCGGGGCAGGTGGGTACATGGTTGTATCGTGATACCCCCAGCGTCCAACCGATCAACCGCCAACCCCGTTGAGCCCCGGTGGACGGACAGGAGCGCGCTGTTCGTCGGTCATATCGTGGTACGCGGTGCGTTGGTGGGCGTCGTATGCGCCGGAGCCGCCGCAGTCGGACTGCTCAAGATCGTACCGTCGCCAAAGCTCGCCTCGCCCGGCGCCATCCCGGCGGACACCGTCTCCACCAGCCTGCGACCTGTACGTGTATTGATTTCATCGGGTCGAACCCGCGTCCGATTTCGGTCGGATGCGCCGATCCGCATGCGCGGTGCGGATACGGATCAGGCCATCGTCTTGCCCGGAACTACCTGGATCGAATGCGTCGTGAACCGCGGTGAGATCGTGTGCAACGGGGACAAACGTCTTGGACACGCGCTGCTCGTCGATGCGCCGAGCACCTCACCGGTGTCTGTGGCGTTTTATCGCGAGGGCACCTGGTCCGAGCCGCGTGCCTATCCGGGGACACTTCGATGTGTGGTGTCGGAGGATGGCACGTTGGACGTAGTCAACGCGGTTGATATTGAGCCGTACGTGGCCTGTGTAACCGCCAACGAAGTGTGGCCTGGGTTTCACCAAGAGACGTTTTTCGCTCAGGCGATCGTCGCCCGTACGTATGTGCTTTATCAGATGAAGCGTCGGAACAGCGAATCGTTCGACGTCAGCGCTACGCAGGGTTCGCAGGTATACCGAGGCGTGCGGCGCGATACCACCGGTGTCCAGGCCGCCAACGCCGCGGCGCGGACGCGGGGCATTGTGTTGACTTGGTTTGACGGAACCGCAGACCGGGTCTTCTGCGCCTACTACAGCGCCGCCTGTGGTGGGCACACGCAGTCAGCGGCGATCTTCGGATCTGAGAGCGATATCGAACCCCTGTCCGGCGGCGTGGCCTGCGACTACTGCCGGATCGCGCCGGGCGAGACCTACCGATGGGGACCTGTCCGACTGTCGTTGACCGACCTGTATCGGCGCCTCGTCGCCCGGTACGCCGACCTCTCCTCCTTAGGGCGTCTGAAGTTGGTGGAGGTTACGCAGGTGTCGCGCTACGGTCGCGCCGTGACGGTTCGGCTTACCGGTTCGCGCGGTCGCTCCAAGGAGCTAATGGCCGAGCGATTTCGTCTGGCGGTCGGGGCGTCGGAACTTCGCAGTACGCATTTTCGCGTTCGCCGGGAGGGGCAAACGATCGTGTTCGAGGATGGTCGTGGGTTTGGTCACGGTTTGGGGCTGTGTCAGTGGGGCGCCGAAGGGCAGGCGCGATTGGGCCGGCGCGCCGGCGCCATTCTGCGATTCTACTACCCGGGTGCAAAACTAACCCGCGCTTATTGAGCAGACGTCAGAGACCACTTCATCGATCATTGTTCGCGCGTCGTGTGGCCGCTCATACCTTCCCTGTCACGCGTTTTTGACGAAAACCATTTCGGTGTGCGCAAGCAGCAGGGGGCGAAATCCTTTGGCGGTAAAGACATGCTCATCGACGGCGGGGCGCACGTCCGGATCGGCTTCGGGACAACCGTTGTGGTTTTCATACCCGTAGTCGTGAAAGACCATGTATCCACCGGGGGCAAGGATGTCGCGGTAATGCTCGAAATCGGAGACAACCTGTTCACGTGAGTGATGGCCATCCACAAACACCATCCCCGCGCACCCGGGGCTAAGAATCCGGCTCGCGTAGTTTGAGGTTGTTGGAATTTGAGCCAACCGCTGCTGCTCGCCGATCTGTCGGAGCATGAGTCGTACATGACTCGCGTTGTGCGGTTGATCCGTGTGCGGGTCGACCGAGACCAGCAGGGCGTCGCTTCCTACCGCGCGCAGGGCCATCGCTTGGATCGACAATGACCGGCCGCGAAACGAACCGATCTCCACCAGGCAGCTACCCAAACGGTGCGCGCGCTGCGCCAAGGCGTGAAGCACACACCCTTCGAGCGGTTCGGGCCACACGACGTAACGCACGAGTTCTTCGACGGCGCGCTCATCAAGCCCGTCCCATTCCAATCCGGCCTCGCGCAACAGCCGTTTCGCGATCGCTTCGACGTTGCGCCAGCGACGGGTCGACACAGGCCAATCGTCGTGGGGGGCGGGCTCGCCCGACAGAAACAACTCCGCCAGCACCCGGTTGCTATCGCGCGTGAATGGTCGGTAGGATTGCGGTTCGCTCGAGCCGCGCGGAAACACGAGACGGCCCATGACCGTGTTGACGTCGGGAAAACCACGCGATTGGCGAAACAGCGCCGCCGGACGAATCGTCCAGCGAACCGGTAGCGGCTGGCGAGGAATCAGCGAGATACCCTCAGCGTCAGCCCGGCAGTCGAACCACTCTGACAGCGTGCCGACACAGCTCACCCGCATGGGCCCCGTGTTCGTATCGAGAACCGGGGGGCTTGTTTGGGTGGCGCGCGGACTCATCGTGATTCTCCTTAACCGGCGGCGCTATACGCCCACGGGAACGAGCGCGGGCCTGATGCTCGGGCGCACGCGCGCGGTCTTGACCCTGCGTTTTGCACTCTTTTTCGCTCCGACCCCCGCCGTCTTGGTTTTGCCTTTGACGCCGCGTTTCGCCGTTGATCCGCTACGCGCGCGGGACGTGGCCGTGCTGCGCGCCGAGCGCTTCGCTGTCGACTTTCGTTTGGCTTTCGTCGTACGCTTGGCGGATGCTTTTCGGGTGGTCGAAGCCGCCTTCTTGGATTTGGCTGTCTTGCGCTTTCGGGTGACCGGTTTCGACTTCGCACCGCGTGCTGACTTTTTGCCGCGCGCGGTCGACTTGGCCGCCTTTTTCACCTTCTTGGCGCCGCGGGCCGAAGGTTTGGTCGCCTTCGTGGAACGCGATGGGGCTGCGGGCTTGCGCGCCGTTGTACCGCGCGACGCGGATCGCGGCGATGTTGCTTTCACAAGCGCCGCCTGCGCGGCGGCGAGCCGGGCGATCGGTACGCGCAGCGGACTGCACGAAACATAGTCCAAACCAACGAGGTGGCAGAAGCGGATCGATTCGGGGTCGCCCCCGTGTTCGCCGCATACACCGAGTTTGAGGGTGGTGTTGGTCGACCGTCCGTTTTCAACGGCCAGGTGAACCAGCAGCCCCACGCCGTCAACGTCCAGCGATTGGAAGGGGTCGTCCCGGAAAATCGGCAAGTAGGTCTGCTCGAGCCCGAGCAGCGTTTCTCGACCAACCGGGGTGTCGTCGAACGGGTCAGCTACCCGCGGGTGGTCGGGAACCACCCGATCCACGATACGGGCATCCGACGCGCCGCCGCCGCCAACAACCTCCGCGCGCCCGTTGAGCGAAGGCGCGCGAAGATAATCCGGCAGAAACCGGCCGGCGTCGTCGCGTGACAGGCCCAGCGTCATCTGCGTGAGGTCGTTGGTTCCGAAACTGAAGAAGTCGGCGACGCCGGCCATTCGGTCGGCAAGCAGCGCCGCGCGCGGGGTTTCGATCATCGTACCGACGAGATACTTCAACTTACTCGTTCGCTCAGCGATGATGGCGTCGGCCACGATCCGCGTACGATCGCTAAGCAGACCCAGCTCCCGATCATCGATGCTCAAGGGGATCATGATTTCGGGGCGCACGTCGATCCCGCGTTCCAGCGTGTTGACCGCCGCTTCGATAATGGCGCGCACCTGCATGTCCAGAATCTCGGGGAAGGTCACGCACAGGCGACAACCACGATGCCCGAGCATGGGGTTGGATTCGTGAAGTTGTTCGATGCGACGTTGGAGGTCGTGTATGTTGAGCCGTTTGGCTTCCAATTCGCGGCGGCGCTCATCATCCCACACGGTAAGCGTGGCCATCTGGGTTCGGAGGTTGGCGTCGAGCTCGTGCAACACCGACTCGAGCCCGTCGCGGTTGTCCGGTTGGGGCAGGAACTCGTGCAGCGGCGGATCGAGCAGGCGGACCGTAACCGGTCGACCGTCCATCGCGGTGAAAATGCCCTCAAAATCTTCCCGTTGGAAGGGAAGCAGTTTTTCCAGGGCACGCCGTCGATCGGCTTCGTCATCGGCCAGGATCATCTCGCGCATCGCAGACAGCCTTCGAGGCTGCGCGGTGTCGAAAAACATGTGCTCCGTACGACACAGCCCGATACCCTCCGCGCCAAGCTCCACCGCTCGCGCCGCGTCGGCGGGTGTGTCGGCGTTGGCCCGGACACCCAGACGGCGGTATTCGTCGCACCAGCCCATCAGCGTGTCGAACTCCGCCGGTGCCTCGGGTGGAACGAGCGGCAGAGACCCCGAATAGATCACACCGCTGCTGCCGTCGAGCGTCAGGTGATCGCCTTCGGAAAAAGCGCGCCCGTTGATAACCATACGGCGTGCCTCCGCATCGACCTGTAGGGCGTCGCAGCCTACGATGCAGCATTTGCCCCACCCGCGGGCTACGACCGCCGCGTGGGACGTCTTGCCACCCGTGGCTGTAAGGATGCCGATCGCCGCGTGCATCCCGCCCACGTCTTCCGGCGACGTCTCCTTGCGAACAAGAATCACGTCGGCACCGGCAGCCGCCCGTGCTTCGGCGCTCTGTGCCGTAAAGGCGATTTCACCACACGCAGCCCCCGGTACAGCCCCGATGCCTTCACCAAGGCTTCGCGTGAGGAGTTCGGACGACGGAACTTGTGGGTCAATAACCGGATAAAAGAGCCGTTCAATATCCGCCGCCCCCATACGCCGGACCGCATCCTTTCGAGAGATGATGGGCTTTGACGCCGCCGCGACGTATTTCTTCGGCAGGTATTTCTTCTTGGCCAGCCGTTCCGCTTCGACCTTCGACGCCAGCCCCTTTGTCGCTTGATCGACGGCGATCTTGAACGCCGCCTGGGGTGAGCGCTTGCCGGTGCGACACTGCAACATATAGAGCGTGCCGCGCTCGATGGTGAACTCCAGATCCTGCATGTCCTTGTAATGCAGTTCCAGCATGATGCGAACGGCTTCGAGCTGCCGGTAGGCTTCGGGCATGAGCCGGCTCAGCTCATCGAGCGGCAACGGGGTCCGCACGCCGGCGACAACGTCTTCCCCCTGTGCGTTGATGAGCAGGTCGCCGTAAAACGATTCATCGCCGGTGCTGGGATCGCGCGTGAAGCAGACGCCCGTTCCCGAGTCGTCGCCCATGTTGCCGAAGACCATCTGGCACACGTTGACCGCGGTACCGTTCAACCCGGTTATGCCCTCAACGCGGCGGTAGGTTACTGCTTTGTCGGCCATCCAACTGTCGAACACCGCGTCGATGGCGCCTTTGAGTTGGTCCATGGGGTCCTGAGGGAACGCCTCGCCGGTTTGCTCGTGATAGAGGCGCTTATACGTCTCGCAAAGCGATTCGAGTTCTTCAGCGTTCACGTCGGTGTCGTTGATCTTCTCGTCGACGCCGCGTACCAGACGACGCGCGGTTCGTTCGCGCTTGATCTCATCAAAAGCGTCGTCAAAGCGTTCGCGCTCGATGCCGAGTGCGGTGGTTCCGTACATCATGATGAAGCGGCGGTAGGCGTCGAAGGCGAACCGACGGTTGCCGGACGCCTCAGCCAATCCGACAACGGAGACGTCGTTCAAACCGAGATTAAGAATCGTATCCATCATGCCCGGCATGGACTGCGCCGCGCCGGAACGCACGGAAACCAGCAGCGGGTTCTTGGAGGCGCCGAGCTTTTTCTTCGTCGCGCGCTCCATGGTGGCGACGCCCTGTCGAAGTTGTTTTTCGAGTCCGGCAGGCCATTGACCGCCGCGCTTGTTGTAGGCCTCGCACACCTCCGTGGTGATCGTGAATCCGCAGGGCACCGGCAGACCGATGCGCGTCATTTCCGCAAGACCCGCCCCCTTGCCGCCGAGCAGCGCACGCTGATCCCCGCGACCCTGCGCTTTTCCCTGTCCGAAGTAGTACACCATTCGCCGGTTGTTCGACATGACACGATCCTTATTTAGTTGAGTGTCAATCCATGACCACGGTAGGCGCCGATCATACCCCGCGCGAAAAGAGCGTCAAACGCCTTAACAAGGGCACGCCGGGGCGCACGGTACGGGTGGATCGGTATTCCGTCGTGAGAGAGTGAGCTGGAAACCCTGCCCCTCCTGTAAAGCAAGATGGTCCAGGGTGACCCGCCAGCGCAGAGCGAGCGGTCGTACGGTTATTATCTCCTAAAACCACGGCCTCTGGCCGTGGACCAGAAGAGGTTCGAC
>CAZWWW010000138.1:0-7559 GCA_964637715.1 uncultured Phycisphaeraceae bacterium
ATCGTTGGCCAGCGCTTCGAGTCGCCGGCTGTGGCGACCGATCATGGCTAAAAAACGCGGGGCCTCGGCGTCTCCGTGGACGAGGTCCATCTGCAACAGGGTTTCGACGGCGGCGCGAATTGCCGCCAACGGCGTACGCAGCTCGTGCGAGGCGTGCGCTACGAAGTCCGTACGCATCTTAACGGTGCGCGTTAGCTCCGTAATGTCGGTGATAACGAGCAAGCGCCCTGTACCCGGTGTCGCGTAGCGCCGCCGCCCATTCAGCCCCCGCTGCACGGTGGCATTCACCGGGGCGAGTTCCAATGGGGCAACGTGCGCCAACACGGTCCGTTCTTTATTCGAATCCGGATGTTCCAGGCGGATTTCTGTGCGATCTGTGGGATCGGCGGCTTTTTCGATACGCGGTTCGATCAACATTTGTTGCAAGTCGTGATTGGCGATACAGCGCTCAACCGTCCACGCCCCTTGCTTTCGTAGGTTCGCCTCGTTGGCGTCGTTTACTTCCAGCATCCGCCGGGCGGCTTCGTTGATGAGGACGATATGCCCATCCGCTTGAGCGACGACGATACCCTCGCCAAGGCGCGAGAGGATCGACTCCAGCATGAGTCGCTGACGTTCGGTGGAATCGAGCTGGTTTCGAAAGCGTTGATGCAACCTGTTGAGCGATCGGGCGAGCAGGGCGATCTCGTCGTGCCCCGACGTATCGAGGGGGGCGCTCCCATCGCCGCGCGACAAACTACGTGCGGCGGCGGTGAGGCGACTGATACGCCCGCTCCAGGTCGCGGTCAGCCCGATGGCCAGCGCGACCGCCGCGAGGATCGCCACGGCAGTGATCCGCCACGCCAGACGACGAAGCAGGGCGGTTTGTTCCTCAAGCGTACTGATCGCCACGGCTGCACGCACCACGCCCTGCGGGTGGTCCGCCGGACCGACACGCCGGGCGGTGTAGGTCAACTCGCGGGCAACGGTTCTTGACCAACGAACCTGTTCGCCCAGACCGGTGGCTAGTGCGGCGATCACCTCCGGGCGATCGGCGTGGGAATCCATCCGATCGGGATCGCCCTGCGAATCCGCTATTACGGTTCCATCCGGCAGGATTAGGGTCACACGTACGTCGTTTGTAGCCGACCCGCCCAGGCTCGACGTAATGCGTCGCAGTTCGGATTGGTGGGCCTCGTCGAGACGTCCCTCGACAAGGGCTGCGATTCGACGGGTCAGGGCGAGCCGCTGATCCGCGGCTCGTACGGCGTCAAGACGTTTGAAGGCGTCGGTCAACGCGAAGACCGCGACGCCCAACACGACCGCCACCAGGGCGATGTGTCCGATCAACACCTTCCAGAAAAAGCGTCCGCGTAGCGTCATGATTCGTTCAGTAGTTGATGCAATGAATCCGCCGTTGGGTGTTGGTCGCTCGTAGGCAGGCCGAGCGCGTTGTTGATCGCTCCACAAGCTTGGATCGCGTCCTCAGGAATCGACGTCCGCCGGCGCGCGAAACGTATAGCCGACGCCGCGGACGGTTTGCACCCAAGAAGATGCAGAACCCAGCTTCTTACGCAGGGCTGCCACGTGTACGTCGATGGTCCGGTCGGTCACGGCGACGGTGGGGCCCAACACGGCGTTGATGATCCGGTCCCGATCGAGCACGCGCCCGCCGCCCTTCATCAGTGTCAGGAGAATACCAAACTCAGTGGCGGTGAGCGCAACGGGCGCACCATTTACGAGCGTTTCGTGTCGGTCGGGGTCAACCCTGATGGGACCGATCTCGACAACGCGGCTGTCGGTGGGTGTATCGGTTGAGCGCCGCAGGAGCGAATCAACGCGCGCGACAAGCACGGCCATCGAAAACGGTTTGGACACGTAATCGTCGGCGCCGCAAGCGAAGCCGGATAACTCCGCCTGCTCGTCCGCCCGCGCGGTGAGCATGAGGATGGGAATCGAAGCGGTGTCGGGATTACGCCTCATCTGCCGGGCCACAACGTCGCCCGGTTGATCCGGCAACATGCGGTCGAGCACGACGAGATCCGGGCGAGCCGTCTTGAGATGACGGAGCGCCTGCGCGGCGTCGGCGGCTCGTTGACACTGAAACCCTTCGCGCTCCAGATTGAAACAAACGACCTCAGCCAGATCGTCTTCATCGTCGACCACAAGGATGCGCCGTCCGTTCGCCATGTCGCTCAACTACTCCGCGCTCCTAACGACGGTGCAAGGGTACGGTATTCGAGCGCGAACGTCTACGCCGGTGGTCAGCCGGTCATTTCGTCAGCCGGTGGGCACCGTGGTGTGCGGTTCGACGTGCGACGTCGGCGATAAGAGCGTGTTTCTAACGAGACCGCGTGCGGTTGCGTCGGTAGCGTGTATGGGTTCCTGTCGCTCGAGGCGGGTATCGCGCGAGATGTGAAAGCGTATCAGGTTCGCTACGAGCGTCGTAAGCAGCAACTGCCCCAGCGTGGCGAACACCAATCCCGCGAGTACGACGCGCGACCAGTGCAGCGTGATGTACCCCTGCGTGATTCTCATCCACAGACCCGGACCGACCAACCAGAGAATCAACGGCAGGGCCGGTATCAGCGCCGTCACGAATCCGGGCCAGGAGTACACCCGATCAAGCAATGAACTCAAATAGCTGGGCGAACCGGGAGCGGCAGACCACAAACGGCGCAGGTTGTCGCACAACACACCCGACGAAATCAGCGCGACCCCCATGGTGCCAAGCAGCGAGCAGGAAAGCAGCCGATAGATCATGTCTTCGTGCAGGTGACCCAGGCGAAGCCATGTCTCGATCGGATAGGTCGCCAGCAAGGTCATCAAAGCAAGACACGCCACCCCCGAAGCGATGAACAACCGGGCGGGTTGCCACATGAAGGTCATCTCGAAGATCGTACGCAGGAATCGAACCCCGTCTCTCAGTACGTGCAGCTTTGACTCGCCGATGCGCTCCTCATAGTGCATCGGGCGTTCCACAACGGTGAGCCGGTCATCCATGAGTACGCGAGCGCTCATCGCCGGTGTGAAGTGCAGGCCGTCGGGCAGCGGATACAGACGCGGTAACACGTCGCGCCGAATCACGCGCATCCCGCTGGCCGTGTCGGTCACCACGCGGTTGCTCAGCACCGAGAGAAGAAACGCGTAGATTCGATTACCCAGCCGGCGCACGAACGGCATGCGACTCGTAGGACCCAAGCGCGAGCCCAACGCAACGGCGGCGTCCGCCTCGACCAACGCCCGTGCGAGGTCCGCAAAAAAAGCGGGATCGCAGGTGCCGTCGGCGTCAAGGAACCCGACGAGTTCACCCGTCGCCATCTCGAACCCCGCCTTGATGGCCGCTCCGTATCCCCGGTTGTGCTCGAAGACGATGAGCCGGACGTCGGCGAATCCGCGGGCGATGTCGGCGGTCCGGTCCGTCGATCCGTCGCTTACGACGATGACCTCGACCTGTTCCACCGGCGATTGGGCAACAATGCGCTCCCGTGCAGCCAGTGTCCGTTCTATGGTCGAACCGATCGCGTCCTCTTCGTTCAACGCCGGTATTACGATCGTGAGTTTCATGGATTGTCGTCCCCGGACATTTACAGCATTGTCTGTCATTGTGTATCACCGTATCGAGTCGATGTACCGGGTGAAACAGTGATTAAACGGCTAAACAATATATAGAGCTTGCTCCATCCCGTCGCGGCGACGCGTGTTCCGCGCTGCGCGTATGTTCCCATAACTCTTTCGGTAGTACCGTTTCACGGGTTGAATAGGGTCCGCTGCGGTGTGCCTGTAAAGCGGGCGTATCAGTCTGCCGATGGACCGATAACGCCCCGTTGTATCGCGGGCATCCTATATCTGTGAGCGGTCTGATTGGCGTATGAGCATTGAACCGGTATCAACAGTCGGGTCGTTGACTCCTCCACAGGAACAGCCGGGTGAATGCGGGCGACACGCCGCAGCATCGTTAGCGCACAACGGACCGATCTCCAGGATGTGTACGAAGTGCGTGCTCATCCTTGGCGCTGTTATCGTTGTCGCGCTGGCGCTTCGGTGGACACCCGGTCTGGATCGCATAGCGCCACTTGTCGAATCCGACTACTGCTATCAGCTTCTGGCTGCCGACCGACTCTTTGACGGGCTCGGTCCGACGTCGCTGCAACCCGTTGCACCGAATCAACCCTGGTCGTGGCGCTACGACTGGGGCTTTTTGACGCAATGGCCCGTAGGCTATCCGGTGATCGTGTGCGCGGTCCGTTATCTGATCGGCGGAACGTCGTTGGAAGCCGCCCGCTGGATCGCGATTCTATCCTGTGCGGCGGCGCTGGTCGGCTGGTTCCTCTGGATCGGCACACTCGTACCGCGTGGTTGGACGCGATGGCTCGTGGCGCTGATTGGAGCCCCCTCTGCGCTACCGATGGGGCTATTGGTGAATCCGTCGACCGACGTTTTGGTGATCGCGGCGTTACCCTACCTCTTACTCCTGGCCGCTGCGTTACCTCATGGTATCAGCGGTGCGGAAACGCGTATAATGTCTAGACGTATTGTGCTTCTTGGTCTGCTGTCGGGGGGGCTGTTTTGGATTCGCTATGCAAGCGTTGCTGTGCCCGTCGGCATCGGCTTATACCTTATCCTACTACGCCGCAGCCGGGGCGTGGCGTGGCTTCAGATTGTCTGGTTTGCTATCGCCTCCTTGACGCCCATAGCGCTGCTGTTGATCGTGAACCGTCTGTTCGGAGCCGCGCCCTCCGCCGCCGCAACGCTTAATCTCGGATCGCACATCGAACCAGCGTTTTCGCTGAGGATGGTAACCGACGCATGGTGGATGTTTACATCACTGGGGTACTTCAATCACCGCCACATCACGATATTCCTGTTCGCCCTGTGGCCTGTCGTTTTCCTGGCGATGATCGCATTGGTACGCCCGTTTCGAGTTCGTCTGGGGTTTGAGTGCGCTCCGTGTTCACACACCATTGACGAGCAGGAGCGCCGCGCGGGACGTGACGACCGTACGCATGGCGTGCCGTCGCCGGGTCGCTGCAGTAACGCACATCCCACGTCATCCCATGTCGTCGAGCGACTGACGTTGTCTGCGAGTGTTGTGGGGGTTACATTGCTCATGCTTATTGTGGCCACCTCACTATTCGGCGCCAAATACGATTATGTAGTACTGGACCGGTATTATCTTTCGATCAGACCCTTGTATTTCGCACTGTTTGTCTCGCCGCTTCTTTTGCTCCGTTCGCGCATCGTATCCGCCGCTGTTGCAGGGGTTATGGCGCTTGCGCTGGTATGGACCGTGCAGGTCAACTGGGTGCGTGCGCACGATCGAGCACTGGTCAAACAATCGACCGCGACACCGTACGGTCAATGGGTGCGCTGCTTTCCGTCGCATCCAGACGGATTGTATTCCTGGATTGCTGAGCGCAACAGACCGGGGCTCGTCGTGGTCAGCAATTTCCATGAATACATCGCGATGGAGACAGGGATTGCGACACTCCCCATTCCGCCCGATCCGGAGACTTTGAACGGCTGGCTGCTCAACATCAGGCGCGCGCGCCATGTCGACCAACTCGACGTCTTGTTCGTACTGGATTCGGACAACCGGTGGCGTGACTATTGGATTCCCAAACCCGCGACCATTATACATAGATTCCGACTGACCGAGCGACCAGTACGGTTTGACGACTGCAGCGCGTCCGTATTTGCCTATCCTACGGTTCAGCGCCAATCCGATGCCATGGTCACGATTCGTTCAGAATGAACGGATTAATCCGGGCACTGCTTGCGCGGGCAGCCACCGGGATTATCTGACAACTGTACCACTGTCTCACTGGCTCAATGGATCGGACGCCGCCATTCGCCGCAGCAGGTAATGCAGGGCGCGTTACGCTGCGTCTATCTCATGGAATGTCAGCGTGTCGGTCTGTGTGTCCAGGGTGGCGACGCTCTTGGGGTGGGCACGATGGAGCGCTCCTGGATTGATGATGCGCACCCCGGCGATACGCTCATCGCGGGCAACGTGGGTGTGACCGTGAAGGAGGTAGTCCACGTCCACCCCGTTCGCCGCCCGCCCGAAGCCGGGCTCGTGGCCATGAAAGACGGCGAACCGTTTGCCCTCGAGCGTGAGGCGTGTCGGGGGATCGCCCGGCACGGGTAGTCCTACGCTGTCGAGAAAAGCATGCACGCCCTGTTCGGGGAAGTCGGTGTTGCCCCAGACGAAGGTACAGGGCAATGCGAGCAACTCACTGAAGACCTCAATGCCACCAACGTCGCCGCAATGAATCACATACTCGACACCTTGTCTTGTGAATAGCTTCATCGCCGCCCGCGCGGGCTGACGGTGCCCGTGTGTGTCCGACAATACTCCGACCAGCATGTTCCCCTCCCCCGAAATGAAACCCCTTTGATCCTCCCCGCTCCTCATCCGCGCCCCGTTGCCCTGAACCGACTCTTCTTGATTTGTCGAACTGTTATCGAGACCGCTGTATTCGCGCAGGCCCAACGACGCAGCTCGAAACACAGTAAGGGGAACCGTCCTAGTTCGGAACATACCCCCAGTACAGACGCGGGTGACGCCAGTGGACGGCACCGTGCCTGAAGTCCTTATCCGCCACCACATCGTCCGTCATACAGTGTGAGACTGCGCCGGTCAGGTATAAGACGTTCGCATAGTCGCCGTGGAACCTTCCGACCGGCTGCCCCGATCGCCCGTCCCGCTGATATTGTGTCGCCACGTTGCGCGGTGTTCCGCCAGTCGAATTACCGAGGATTTCAAACATAAAGATCGTATTCGGATGCCCCATGAACTGATTGGCACGGAGCGGGTCGTCCCCGCTATCGGGGAACCCCGGTGTATCTCTCGACGCCTGTGACCGCCCAACCCCGTCGAGCACATAGTTCATACCGTAATGAAACTGGTTTTTCCCGCTTTCGCTTTTGTAGGCCTTCGTCAGATTCTTCGAGGGGCAAATCCACACATGCAGCGCGGGCAATTCGGCGATGGCCACGTTTACGCCCTCCGTATCCTTATACGGCGGCAAATTCAGATACTGCGGTAAGGTATTGTACCAGGTGCCGGGTTTTTCATAACCCTGGTAGGGTTCGTGGCTAAGTTTTCCGAGATGACCCTCGGTTGGGATGAAGTCGTTGAAGTCATAGCGGTAGAGTTGCAACGCTTTTCCCCATTGCTGGAGGTTGTTAGCGCAGAACACGCGACGCACCTGTTCCCGCGCCCCACTCATGCTCGGCAGAAGCATGGTTAGCAGGAGTGCTATGATGGCCAAAACGACCAGCAGCTCGGGCAGGGACAGCGCGCGAGCGGTGCGGTGGCGTTGTGCGTTTCTCGATTGGGCACCCGGGTTCATCTGACCCCCGTTGCGTTCTCAACCGTTCGTGGCATCCGTGTGCTACCGGCGTGTCTCGCGGTTTCTTAGACCGGGAGGATGCCGCGTCCACACGGACAACCTGTATTGATTCCACTCATGTCAACCGCGGGGCGTCGATCAGGACTCGCAGATCGTCCACTACGCGCACCTGCGTCGCGCGGAGTTCCGTTTTTCGCTGCAGCAGGTCATCGCGCGAAGGAT
>CAZWWW010000139.1:0-7521 GCA_964637715.1 uncultured Phycisphaeraceae bacterium
GAAAACTACCCACAGCGTCCGACCCTTGAATACCCGGCCACCACCGGGCCGTACGAAATCCTGCTCACTTCGTACCCCGGTGTACCTAAGCCGGGCGAACCGGCCAATCTGGCGTTTTACATAAAAAACGTTCGGGCATCGCGCGTTTATGAAAAGCCGATCACCGTGCGTGTGCTGGAGACGAGTACGTTCGGTGACAACACCGTGATCATGCCGCCTACGTCTCGAACGCCGTTTGACAACGAATACAAGTTTTACGTCACGCTACCAGACGACGGAGAATACATCGTTGAATTAACCATGGACGTGGAAGGGAAAACCGAAGTGGTTCCTTTTCTCATGATCGCGGGGGCGCCGTCGTCGGTTCCTTCGATTGTGCTTGCGGTCGTGTTTGGTGGGTTGAGCGCGTTTGTGGGTATTCGCGCGGTGCAGGGGAAACGCCGTCGCCGACTGAAGAGCGCGGAGGGCACGCGTGGTTGTGTGGTTACACAACGTCGGCGTAGGGCAGGTGGTGGGTGGCGGTCATGAGTTGGAAGCGCGTACAACTGCTGTTGCCGTATGCCGTCGGGCTAACCGTTATTGCCCTTGTGGCCGCATCGAATCGACCAATGACGCCACGGATGGATCCGGGCCGGACCCATCCCTGGCTGTGTGCGGCGTGTGGGATGAAAGTTGATCCCGCAACGGGCTTGCGCGTTGAGACCGAGATGGGTACTCAATTCGTGTGTTCCCCTGCATGTCGCGACCGCCTCGTGCATGTCATGCGTGTCCATCCGGCTGATACAAGGCGGAACCCTTCGCGCCTTATTGACGTGGTGTGCCACATGGAAGTCAATGCCCGCTGGGGGATTGAGACCGTATACAAAGGTAAGGCATACCATTTTTGTACGGACAACTGCAAGAAGGCATTCGAGCGCGATCCGGAGCGGTATTTGATTGCGCGGTGTCTCGTGTGCAAGAGACCGCTGGGCGATCGTGCGGGGTGGCCCGCAACTTATTTGGGGCATACCTATCGGTTGTGCAGTGAAGCGCACCGGGCCGAGTTCAAGCGAGATCCGGCCTCCTATTTCATGCATTCCATGTGGGGGATTCCGCCCTGGTTGTACTATGTGTCGATTGCCGCGGTACTCGTAGTGAGCTTCGGCGTCTTTGATTGGCTGAGTGGGCACGACGGCGCCGGTGCCAACGCGGAGCCGACAAAACCTTCGCGACGCCGGATTGATAATGAAGGCATCCGCGGGGAAGGAGAGCGACTTCTGGAGCAAGGAGGAAGTGCGCTGAGCCGATCCTCCTCCGGCGCCGTCGCACTGCCTATTATTGTGAACGCGACCGCGCGTCGTGTGGCAGCGCGGGCGGGGCAAGAAGACCGATTCGACCTGCTTTCCATTCGCCTGATCGCCGGCGCTCTTCGTTCACGCGTCTTTCGATTTACTTTGCAGGCGATTGTGGTGGCGTTGTTTTTCGTCATTGTGGCGGCGGGTTTGTTCGGTAATCAGAACGCGTCGCTGAACATCGCCCCGATGCTCACCTGGACGATCTGGTGGGCACTGCTGATTATTCTCATTTTGTTTGCCGGCAAAGCGTGGTGCTATGTCTGCCCGTGGGATGCGGTGGCGGGTTGGGCGGAGCGGCTTTCGTTCTGGCGAAAGCAGGATGAGGGAATAAGTCTGAACCTGAAATGGCCTCGCTACGTCAGGAATATCCTTATCGCCACGTTGTTGTTTGTGGGGTTGACCTGGGTCGAGCTGGGCTTCGGGGTGACCATGAAACCGCGCGTGACGGCGTACCTCGCGCTGGGGATGCTGGCTATGGCGGTCGGGGCCGCATTGTTGTTCGACAAAAAAAGCTTCTGTCGATACGGGTGCCTGGTCGGGCGCGTCAGCGGGTTGTACGCGTTGTTCTCATCGACGGAAGTTCGGTCGAAGAGTAAAGCCGTCTGTCAATCGTGCCATACGAAGGAATGCGTGCGCGGCAGTGAAACAGCGTATGGCTGCCCGACCTTTCTCTACCCCGGAAAACTGGAAACAAATACTTATTGCATTCAGTGTATGGAGTGCATTCAGGCCTGTCCGCATGATAACCTGGCCGTCAATCTTCGGCCGTGGGGTACGGACCTGGCTATGGAAGGCAAGCCGCGCAACGACGAAGCCTATCTAGCCCTGTTAATGCTTGCGATCACGGGGTTTCACGGTCTGACCATGACGCCCGTATGGGGGCAGTTCATCGCGGCTATTCGTGGTGGTATAGGTGTGGGACGCGTGATCGGGTTTTCGATCGGGATGACCGTGTTGCTGCTCGTGCCGATTATCCTTTATGCGATGCTGGCGGGCGCCTCGACCTGGGCGGGGCGGTCTGTCGCGCTGCAACCGCTGACCTATCGTGACTACTTTATCCGGTACGCGTATGCCATGCTGCCGATCGCGCTCTTCTATCACATCGCCCACAACTGTGAGCACCTGCTGATGGAGGGACCGAAAGTTGTGGCTATGGTATCCGATCCCTTCGGATGGGGATGGAATCTCCTGGGGACGGCGGGGTGGACCATACCCCCGCTTGTTTCTTTGGATCAACTATGGATCATACAGGTATTGCTGGTGCTGATCGGACACGTATACAGTTTGTGGATTGCACAAAAGACATCCACGCGTCTATTCGGCGGTGGGCGAGCGGCGCGCCGCAGTCAACTGCCGATGCTAGCGGGTATGATCGCCTTCAGTGTGTTCAGTTTGTGGTTATTGAAGCAGCCTATGGAAATGCGAATGTCCGCGATGTAGAGGTCGCGCGGCGTGAGTGGGCACATGGAATATTCACGTAGACATTTCTTCACCGCACTGGGGCAGTCATTGGTAAGCACTGCGGCGGATTCAATGGCGGCGCTGAGGCATCTGGTGACTGTCGAACCAGGTGAACCGGGCGGCAGCGGTGGGCGTCCATCCAACAGGATGGATGAATGGGTGCGTCCGCCCGGCGCGTTGTCGGAGGCGGGATTTCTTGAAGCCTGCACACATTGTGTGGATTGCCAGACGGCCTGTCCGTATCAGTCCGTCCGACGATTGGGAGATGAATTCGGCATCCGGGCGGGTACCCCGGTGATCATACCCGCCGAGTCACCGTGCTATCTCTGTGAGGACATGCCGTGCATCGCGGCATGCAAGACCGGGGCGCTCCTCGCGGCTGATCGCCGGGCGGTTTCGATGGGCGTAGCTAAGGTCAACGTGACCGCGTGTTACGTTTCCCAAGGGCAGCCGTGCGACTACTGCGTCACCTCGTGTCCGATCAAACCGGACGCGATCGTCATGCCCACGCGGGGTGCGCCGCGGGTGGGGTCGGCCTGTGTGGGATGCGGCGTTTGCGCCTATTTGTGTCCCGCGGATGCGATTTCGATTCACCGTTCGGAGGAAATCGAATAGCGCAGTCCCGCCATTGCGTCGTACCGCGTCGTCCGGGGTTGGACCGCTGAGGTTGTCGGGGGACGTGAAGGACCGGGCGTATGCAAAGCGGTTGCGTTTGTGGCTTTATCATGGGAGCATGGGCAGGGGTCGGCAGGGCGGCACCGCTGTTTAGGAGGATATCAAGATATGAATGAAACTGACCAACCAACTTCGGTGTTGCGGGCTGAACATCAAATCATCCTGCGCGTGGTGCGTGTACTACAGCATCTTGTGCAGCGCGCGGAATCAGGGCAGGGTTTTGAGTTGGCCTCGTTTCGCGAATGCGTCGAGTTCTTCAGACTCTTTGCCGACGCCTGTCACCATGCCAAGGAGGAAGATCTGCTGTTTCCGGTGTTGGAAGAACGTGGTATTCCGCGAGAAAACGGGCCTATTGGCATGATGCTGTATGAACACACGCTGGCGCGCGGCTTTACGAAAGACATGGGTGAGGCCCTCGACGACTATGAGCGCCAGGAATCGGAGGCGACGGAGCGTTTCCTGAGCGCCGCGCGGCAATATGCCGAGCTGTTGACCAACCATATCTTCAAAGAGGACAACGTTCTTTTCACCATGGGTGATAATGTGATGAATGAGAACGATCAGTCGAATCTTTGTAGCAAGTTCTGTGCGGTACAATGCGGCTCGTTCGGCGGCAAAAAGCGAGAAGAACTCGAACGTCTGGCCGAAACCCTGGAGAACCGGTGGTCCAGTGACTAGCCCCCGTTCCAAGACGATTGGCCTGCATCTTGTTTCTTCCCCTGATCAGGAGGGGATGGTGCGCGGTGCTGCCCGGTCGACCAAAACCGTTCAGTCCCGCGTCGACAAGCGGGCGGGTAAGAAGATCAACTCTATGGATCGCGCTACCGGCCCATCTTCATTTGGCGCATTGGGGAGTACGCCAGCGTGGGGAACGCACGCGATACCGGACGTGCCGCGCTCGCCACAGTCCGCGACGCGTCCTCTTGTCGACCGGTTCGATCGGCGGATCGACCATTTGCGCCTGTCGGTCACTGATGCCTGCGATCTGCGTTGTTGCTATTGCCGTCCGCGCACCGACGGAGCGGTGCGGCTGCCCGATCACCTCTCGGATGACCAGCGCGTCGAATTTGTTCATTTTCTCAGAACGCGTTTCGGGTTGGCGCAGGTGCGCCTTACCGGCGGGGAGGCGCTGATATACGACGGATTGCTCGGATTGGTCGAGCGGCTCAAAGAGCGCGTGCCGGACGTCACCCTGGCGCTTACGACCAACGGGCGACGCCTCGCCGCCCAGGCTGCCGCGCTTCGCCGCGCGGGGATCGATCGATTGAACGTCTCGTTGGATTCCATAAACGAGGACACCTACCACGCCATGACCGGCGTCGACCTGCGCCACGTACTTGCCGGGTTGGACGCGGCCGCGCGGGCGGGCTTTCCGCCGCCGCGCATTAATAGTGTCGTACTTCGTGCCATGAACGATTCCGAAGTTGTGTCGCTGGCGCGATGGGCAATACGGCGCGGCTGTGAACTGCGCTTTCTCGAGGCGATGCCGATCGGGCCTGCCGCGGAAGTCAACCGGAGGGGGTTCGTGTCCGCTGACGAGATTCGAACACGCCTCGCGGCGGCGTTTACGTTAACGCGGATACCCACCGAGCCGGGCGCCACGGCCACAAGATTCCAAGCGGTCGCAGGAGATATGCGCGGTGTGATCGGAACGATCGCCCCAATAACCGAACCGTTTTGCGGGTCGTGTCGGCGCATCC
Organism: uncultured Phycisphaeraceae bacterium; assembly: GCA_964637715.1. Lineage (GTDB taxonomy): Bacteria > Planctomycetota > Phycisphaerae > UBA1845 > UBA1845 > CAZWWW01. The sequence goes on from CAZWWW010000139.1 coordinate 5,171, forward strand.
GGCTTACGGCGCAGGGGTTGTTCTTCCCCTGCCTGCTTCAACCGCACCACGTTGACCTGCGACCCGCGTGGCGCGACAACGAGCTTGACCGCACGCTCATCGAATCCATGATCTTGTCCGCCGTAGCCCGGAAAGCCCGGCAAGGCAACGTACAACCCACAGCCATGATCCAACTCGGCGGTTGAAGTAATTGCAAGCGCACGCTTCGTCTTTGTGTAGTGGTCGAATCACCGTTTCATGCGACGTTTCGACACGATACGGCCATACACAATGACAAAGGATGCCGTAGAACGAGCTCTATCGTTATACGACGGCGAGATCCGTTCTTAGAGCATAGTCAATTTTTGTGTATCGCCGCATCAAGCCGATTCACCCGACGAAACGATGATTCGACCGCTACACAAAAAGAGAGCTTGCTCTAGCTGTGTCCGGCGCATTGAACGAGCGACATGCCATAGCGCCGTCGATCAGTGCGTGGATGATTCCGAAGTTTCCGATTGCGTTGTGTCCCGCAGGTAGCGATCGAACCAGGCGATATCCCATTCCATCTTCGCCTTGCGGTGCTTGTACTTGGTCAGCCCGTGACCTTCACCGGGATAGACGACCAGCTCGGTTGGAACATCCGAATAGTGTCGCAATGCGCGGTAGAGCGATCGGGCGTTGGCCGGGGGAACGCGTTGGTCGTTTTCGCCTACATGAATAAGAGTCGGCGTCTTGACGTCGCCGAGTTTGAACATCGGTGAACCCGCGCGATAGGCGTCCGCATTCTGCCACGGTAGACCCTGCATGAAGTTAATCACATGCCCCGGAGTATCCTCCGTACCCCACTGGATGACCATATCGAGCACACCCGCTCCGGAGCTAGCCGCTTTGAAGCGATCGGTCGCGGTGATTAAACAGTTCGTCAGAAACCCGCCGTTGCTCCAACCCATCACCGCGAGATGATCCGGGTCGGCGATACCGCGTTCGACCATGGCGTCGACACCCTTGAGGATATCCTCGACTTCGATATCGTTCTCGTGCCCGACGAGATCAACCATGAACTCATCGCCGTAGCCGGTCGAGCCGCGGTAGTTGGGGCTCAGCAGGGCAAATCCGCGCGCCGCCATGAGCGTGCGGCCGTAAATCCAGAATCGCAAGGAATAGTGTGTCGCGGCTGTGGGACCGCCGTGTATTTCGACAACGAGCGGGAGGGGGGTGCCTCGTTTGTAGTCCGGCGGTAGCTCCAGGATTCCCTCCACCTCGTCACCGTGTGCGCCAGCCCAGGTGACAAGCGATATCTGCGGGAGTTTCCAGGTATCGACCTGCGGGTTAACGTTCGTGAGCCGATCGAAGGAGTCGGGACGGGAGACAACGAAAACGTCCTCGGTGTGTTCGACGGTTCCCATCACGACCGCGAGCGGTGATCCGGATCGACCGAAATCGAACGCGCCGACAACGATGTCGCCATCGGTCAGGCGCCTTGTCGTTCCCTGCCTCCCACCACGCACGTCGCTGATCTCGTATACACGGACCCGTGCCCGCTCTTCACCCAGAAAGCAGAGATCGCGCGATCCGGGCCGCCACTTGAGGGTTCCTCCGACGAGCGTGACACCGGCCGGTCGACGCAATTCGCGCAGGGTGTGCCTGTCGCCGGACCATTCCGCGACGAATATCTGCGGCGGGTAGCCGTCGTACGACACGCTGAACGCCAGCGCGTCGCCGTCGTCGGACCAGGTTATGTTGTCGAGCCAGCCATAGGGCGACGGGTGGTTTTTTCGCCAACCGTTTGGCGTGACGGTGTAGACTTTTTTGCTCGAAGCGTCGTATACGTCGACGCGCGACCACCCCTCGTTGAAAATCAACGGTTCGTCGGGTCTCGTCAACATGGCGATGCGTTGTTGGTTCGGGGCGACCGTCATCGCGGCGATGACGCGCTGTTCGTCGATCAGCTTTTTCGCACGCCACGAATGAAGGTCCAGCGCCCAGACCTGTCCGACGTTCCTGATTCCGTGGCCATACTTGAGTTTCTTGAATTCAGTGCGCAACTCCTTCCACTCATCGTCGACCTGCTCGGTGGTCGTGGTGTAGTAGAGCGTGCCGCCGTCGCCGGATAGATCGTACAAACCGATTCCTTTATCGAGGCGCGTGACCGCAAACGGCTCGCCGCCGTCGGGGGAGACGCGCCAGACCTGGCGTTTTCCGTTGTACGGGGCGTGCTCTTCGCCCGCGCGCTTACGCCCGCTGGTGAAGTAAAGGTGTTTGCCGTTCGGACTCCAGCGCACACCGCCGTCACCCGCCGGATCGAACGTGAGGCGGCGCGGCGTCTTGGTGCCGCGGGATACAACCCACACATCGATGTTTCGCTTTTC
>CAZWWW010000140.1:0-7511 GCA_964637715.1 uncultured Phycisphaeraceae bacterium
AAAATGGGAATTGTTTGTCGGTGGGGTAAACCCCTACGCAATCAGGGGGTGCAGTGGACGCGCGGATCAATCTCTTAGCCTACCGCGCGCACCCACTCACCTATCCGTTCGACGACAAGTCGGGTGGGCGGAAGGTGGCTGATCGATGTGCGTGCCACAGGTTGCCTTCCCGCAGCACAATCGGTATGGGAGCGTCTACAACGTTGCCTGTCATTGCGTATCGCAGCATCGAGTGGATTCGCAAGATGAAACGGCGATTCGACCGCTACACAACAAAAGAGCTTGCTCTATCGATCGATTTCCACGATTGATGTGAGCTCGCCGTATTCGTTCGTTTCGGTGGCCGGGTTGTCCCGGTCGTGGGACCATCGTCCGTCGATCACCAGACGGTAGCGGTAGCGCCCGCGCGGCAGGCGCAGACGGGCTTCGAAGTCGCCGTCCCTGGTGCGGCGCATGGGTGTCGTGTGAGGCATCCAATCGTTGAAGTCACCCGCTACCTGGATTTCTCCCGCCGATGGTTGGTGACACCGAAACACGGCGACGTCGCCTTCCTGATGCACGCCGTATACGCGATCGATCTTTCGCTGGATGTCTTCATGGCTGGTGTGGGGCTGGTGATCGAACGCGCGAACCGGAGTCTGATTATGACCGGGCGACGCGGGTGGTACCGGGCTACGACCTTGCGGGTTCCGTTCATCCGCCACCTGCCCGAAAGCAACAGCGGGGTCGCCCGGGGTTCTCGAAGAGTCGTTGCCGGTAAGCGGAGCCATGGTAGGCGCAGGATCAGCCAGACGGTTCTTTTGGCGCCCCATAGCACCGGCTGAGTGCCGTGACGGCACAGCCTCGGGCTGTGTCGACGGACGCGCTGACACCTCAGACCCCTCGCGCGAGGCGGGGGCTTTTCGCATCGGTCCCTTCGAAACCGAACGTTGCCTGCGCTCCTGGTGACGCTCGACGGCACCGACAGGCGCCGACGGAATCTCGACCGGAGGTACAAGCGGTGATGGCGAATCGGAGACGTTTGTCGAGACCGGTCCACGGTCAACAAGCGTGGCTGTAGTCGCCAGCAGTCGATCGGCGTCGGCTGCGAGTTTTTCCATGTGCCTTAGAATGTCTGAGGTCGGCGTTAGCGCGGGCTGACTCGCCATGACTTCCGATGCCAGTTTTTGAAAATCTCGAGCCCCGATGCTGTTCGGCGCGAACTCGGTGATCGGCTGACCGAAGCTCGCTCCTTCTTTGAGCTTCGTGTTGAAATTGACGACCGTATCGTATACCAAACCGTGAAACTTCTTACGCAGCTCAGCCAGAATCTCGCGCGCCAGTTTTGTACGTACGTCGTACTGATTCGGAAGAATACGCACAGCCGGCTTTCGACCGCTCCGGGCACTGACTTCCTCAACGGCTGTCAACTGTTGGGTCAAACCGTGGAGCGAGAAGTAGCCGGTATCGATCGGAATGATAACCTCATGCGCGGCGAAGAGCCCATTGCGCATCAAAAGCCCCCAGTGCGGCGGACAATCCACCACACAATAATCGTATCGCCCGTCGCTGCCGGCAAGCAGTTCATGCAGGAGCGATTCACCATCTTCGCGCGTGCCAAGCCGAGGCTCGAGCGTAGCCAGATTCGCCCGCGACGGTGAAAGATCGAGATTCGGTGCGATCTGCCAGGTAACGCGCGAGAGCTCAACCGGCTCCCCCTCGGCGCGACCCATGAGACAATCAACGATCGAGAGATCGATCTGGTCGTCCGGAACCGCCATGCCCAGCGCACAATGCGCCTGCGGGTCGAGATCGACGAGGAGCACACGCCGGTTTCCCTTGGCTATGGACGCGGCGAGATTGATGGCGACTGTCGTCTTTCCACAACCGCCCTTGCGGTTGGCTATCGTAATGGTACGCACGGATAAACCCTCACGATGGTCATGAGGGAGGCGAGTCGAACCAAACCGAACCGCGGGCCGCCTCCTGCCGCCCAGCGAACGGATAGACCGGGCGAATCATCGGGCAGGCATCCGAGCCCGCCGGATCGCCACCAACCCGCTCCCTGTAGAAGCCCTCCGCTGGCCGCGACGCTGCATGATTCGCTGTTCAATACGAATCGGATATCAGCATTGAGAAACTTGAATGGATTATGGAACACGCCCGCGATTCCAGTGTTGCCATCCGCGGCGGACCATCCTTATAGCACTACGCCGGGGGTAAGGCGTACTGTGGCAGTCGAGGATTCCTGCTCAAAGCCGCTAGTGCAGCGTCACAGCTTATTCTTAGGGTTCTTTGTGTGTGGCATGGGCAAGCAGCAGCTTGCCCGTGTTGTTCCGGGTGCAGTCACGGGCAAGCTGCTGCTTGCCCATGTCACCCCAAAAACAAGGTGTGACAAAGCACTAGTAACCCTAATAGCCGCGCCCTTCCCCGGAGCGCCATCACCTGCTCTTGTTCGGCTCCAATCCATCGCGCACCAGCCGCGCCGATCAAAGCTTCACCCAGACAGCCAAGCTGCCGTCGGTGGCAACGCGCAACGCGAAGCACGCCACAGTACTACAGCAGTGTCTGTCATGGCGCATCGCCGTATCGAGTCGATTGGCCGGATGAAACGGTGATTCGAAAGCTACACAAAAACGGAACTTGCTCTATGCTTCCCAGCAGGCTACTTCATGCCCCGGGTCGACCGCCCTTAACACCGGCTCAGCATCGCCCGATTCATCGCATCCTTCAACGCAGTGTCGCGGGATTCGGCTTCCATCGGCCAGCGTCACCGTGTCGATGCCCACGCCTGAGCCCCGCTCTCGAGCTAAGGCGCATCGCGGGTGGAACCGGCAGCCGCTCGGGGGATGCGACGGATCGGGAACGGAACCCGGAATGACTTCAAGACGCCCCTGCGTTTGCCTGAGTCGGGGGGTGCAGCGCAACAGCGCCCGCGTGTAAGGATGTCGCGGATCGGAAAAGATCGTCCCGACCGGCGCCCGCTCGACGATGCGGCCCGCGTACATGACGTAGACCTCGTCCGCCATGGTCGCGACCACCCCCAGATCGTGCGTAATCAGCAGCAGACCCATCCCGGTCTCGTCCTGAATCGACCGGAGCAATTCGAGAATCTGTGCCTGGATGGTGACATCGAGGGCGGTGGTCGGCTCATCGGCGATCAGCAGCTCTGGTTCACACGCCAGCGCCATGGCGATCATCACCCGCTGACGCATACCACCCGATAGCTGATGAGGATAGTCGTGAAACCGCCGGGCGGGCTCGGACAGCCCGACCCTGCCGAATGCGTCAATGGCCTTGTCGCGGGCGGCGCGACCGCGAAACGGCTGGTGCAACTCGATCGCCTCCACAACCTGCCCTCCGACGCTCATAACAGGATTCAGTGACGTGAGTGGATCCTGAAAGGTCATCGCGATCCGCCCGCCGCGCACCCGCCGCATCTCCCGCTCAGAAAGGTGCAGCAGATCCACACCCTTACCCTGCCGTCCCTTAACTTGATCGCCCAACAGAACCAACCCGGACTCGATCCGCGCAGGCGGCGACGGTAGTAAGCGGAGTATCGAAAGCGCAGTTACACTCTTACCACAACCGCTCTCGCCAACCAGCGCGGTTGTGCGCCCGGAACGAATCGCGAGATTAACACCCCGTACCACAGACACAACAGAAACTGCGCCGGAGAACGAAACGCTGAGATTCTTCACAGCAAGTAGACACGATGAATACTCGTTCGATACGATCGACGAGGAATCGATTGATGAGGATTGCGTTTGAGGGGGGATCATGGATGCCTGAAGTGCCTCGTGACTGCCAACTGATCATCCGCATACCAAAGAAGAATCGTGTTCACACCAGCGTACTCTCCCGCGACTTCGGGTCAAAGGCATCGCGGAGCGCATCGCCGATGAAGTTGAGCGACAGTAGCATAACCACCAGCATCCCACAGGGAAACGCCAGAAGCCACCAAAAACTTACGAACGAATTCACCGCATTCACACCCTCGGCGGCCAACTGCCCCAGTGAAGGCGTCGGCGGCTGAATTCCGATTCCCAGAAAACTCAGGAACGCTTCCTGCAGAATAGCCTGAGGTATCACCAAGGCCGCATAGGTAATCACCGGTCCAACCAGATTCGGTACGACATGCCGCAGCAGTATGTGAACCGGACCCGCGCCCATCGCCCGCGCCGCCTCGAAAAACGGTTGGCTGCGTAACGACAAGACCTGCCCCCGCACCACCCGGGCCATGGTCAGCCAGCTCACCGCGCCGATGGCCATAAACAGAATGGCCACGTCCGCCAATCGACTCCATCCGCCAAACAAATGAGTCAGCGGTCGTGTCAGGCCCACCTTGAGCAGAATCACCATAAGGATATAGGGTAGACCATAAAGCACATCGACAACCCGCATCATCAGATTATCCACGCGCCCGCCGATCAGCGCCGCTACGGCCCCCCAAGTGCCACCGAATAGGACCGCTATGAGCGCCGCGGCAAGACCTATTGACAGACTGATCAATAGCGCGGGCATGACGCGGTAGAACAAACTGCGCCCCAGGTTGTCATGGCCCATCCACGAGACGGCGCGAAAGGCAAAACGCGTCGCCCAGCTCGGATAGTCTGGCGGCGCGCTATTCCCATACAACGCAAAACCCACGCGGGGCTGGAATGCCGGCGGCTGCCGTATGCCGTGCTCGACATCCTGCACGTTATACCAGGCATCGGCGTAGGGCAGTGTGAGCAGTGCGCCGCCGCAGATGAACAATAGAGCTCCAATGGCCAGCACAGCCCGCCCGCGCCCGCGCAGGATGTGCAGTACACCGTGCGCTTTATCACCAGAACCGGTTAATCCCTCTCGTGTCAAGACGTCGTCCGTTCAATCTCTTTCCGGTATTACATAGCGCCGACTCTTGCCTTTTACCGGATCAAACCGTCATTCACCGGCCATATATGAATAGCGATTGCTCTAAATGGAGGCGGACACGCGCGGGTCCAACCAGGCGTAGGCTATGTCCACCAACAGGTTAATGAATACCAGGAGCGTCCCGAACACCAACACGGTGCTCAGCAGCAGTCCGACGTCACGATTCAATGCGGCATTGACGAAATGCTGTCCCATACCCGGAACGCCGAATACTTTCTCGACAACGAACGAGCCGGTCATCGCCTGCGCGGTCGCGGGTCCCAGAAAACTGAGCACCGGCAATAGGGCCACCGGAACGGCGTGACGCCAGATGGCGGCGCGCGGGCTGAGGCCCTTGGCCAGTGCTGTGCGCATAAAGTCACTCGATAATACATCCAACATGCCCACCCGCGTCAGTCTCGCTATGTAGGCGGCAAAGGGCAGCGCCAGTGTCACCGCCGGAAGCACGAGATGCGCGGGAGTTCCCCATCCACCGACAGGCAACAGACCGCCGTAGGCCGCGAAGATCGTCAACAGTATGGACCCCGTGACGAACGTCGGCACAGAAACGCCCAATAACACCAGGGTAAGCACGCCCCAATCGAGCCAACCGTTGCGCCGTATGGCGCTCAGTACACCGGCGGGAATACCAACAGTCACAGCCAGACACATGGCGCACAGACCGAGCAGTATGGATACGGGCGCCGAAGACGCAATGATCTGATTACAGGTCCAGTCATTATAGGAAAAGGAAGGCCCCAGGTCTCCTCGCAATGCCCGGGTAACGAACTGCCGGAAATACACCCAGTTGTTGTCCATGGCATACCGGGTTCGCAGCGCCCTTTCCGCTTCCGGGCTCATACGGTGTTGCCCCTGCTGAAGAGGATTGCCGGGAATGGATACGGTTAACACAAAGGTGATCGTGTAGATACACGCCACGGTAAACGCCGAAGCCACAAGCCGCCGGACCACCAGACGCATCATGGTTGTATGCTCACAAAACGAAACGGAAACCAGAGACGTTGATTAACATACAACCCGCGAATATAAGGTTGAATGGCAATGGGTTCGGCGTAGTGCAGCAAGGGGAGGATGGCTACGTCGCGCTCGACAAGAAGCGCCTCCGCCTCGGCGAGCGTGCGCATGCGCGCCTCTTGTTTACGCATGTGGCGCGCCCGTTCCAAAAGGCTGTCATATTCCAGGCTTTCGAATCCGCCATCGTTGTTACCACTGTCGCCGGCAAAGCAATCGAGAAACGTGGTTGGATCCAGATAATCACCATACCAATTACTGCCGGACACCATAAAACGCCGGGCGGCTTTTTCTTCCGCAAACGTCTTGGATTCGAGGGTGCGCAGCGCCACGCGCACGCCCAGACTCCGCTGCCATTGACGCGCCACCGCCTGCAAAAGCCGGGTATCGCGATTGGTGCAGAGTATGTCGATCGTGGGCAGTCCAGCTCCATCCGGGTAGCCCGCTTCGCGCAAGAGCGTTCGGGCGCTGCTCAGATCGTATCCGGTTCCCCGCGGCGGGCTATACCCCCGTATGGCGTTTGGTGGAACGAGCGAATGGGCAACGCGATCGCCGCGCCCCAGCACACGTTTGACAAGTGCGGTCTTATCGAGAGCAAGGGAAAAGGCACGACGTACCGCCGGGTTCAGGAAGGGATTCGTCACCTCATCGACCCGGGCGTCGGCACAATTAAACGTCAGGAAATAGGTGGCCAGCACGTCACAGATATGGAAATCCTTACGCACGCCGGTGCGTGCCAGGCGCACCAGTTCGTAGTCATAGCTGACCGATAGACTGGGAAGAAAATCCACGTCGCCGGCGGAATAAGCCATGATCGCCGCATTGGTGTTTTCATAAACGCGCATCTCCACCGTTCGGGTCGCGATGGGATTGCCGTTCCGGTACCACGGGTTCGCCGCCATAAGAAGACGCCGTTTGAATACCCAATCCGAAACCCGGTAGGGACCGTTGGTGATGAGTCCCGGGTAGCCGAATGCGTGGTAGTCGGGTTTGGTCCACTGCGCATCATAGACGACCAATCCATTGGCGGTAAGGGGAGAAGCGCCGTGACGAACGCGCACTCGCTCAATACTCTTATGGCAGGGAAGAAAAACAGGTAGACCCGTCATATCCAAAAAATAGGGGCAGGGTGTGACCAGATGAACGACAAACGTACGGGCATCGGGTGTCTCAAGACCCACATCACGAAACCGCAGCTCCAATTCGGCCACGTGCTGTTCATAGTATTCGTCATACAGCGACGCCCACTGCGCATCGCTCTGTGGAACGTCCGGCAGCGTGGCGTCCTGTTTGTTGATTGAGCTGATGGAATCAGGCGAGGTGCGCTGTGGCATGAGTCCGCGCAGGCGAGCAAACGAGGGGGCTGCTGCCAGCGCTGCCATTCGCTCCGGTTCAACCGTGCGACCCGCCTTTAGATGCGTCAGTGTCGTCAGAACGCCCACGGCTTCTCGTCGCCAGTCAACGTAGACTCCGGCACCGTGTACGTGCTCAGCAAACAGAAAGCCATAATCGGCCGCGGTTCCGGGTTCCATAGCGCGTCGCCACCCGCGCAAAAAATCGAACGACGTAACGGGGTCGCCGTTCGACCATCGGGCGTCGCGGCG
>CAZWWW010000141.1:0-7453 GCA_964637715.1 uncultured Phycisphaeraceae bacterium
GGGCAAGCTGCTGCTTGCCCATGCCACCCAAAAACAAGGTGTGACAAAGCACTAGCAACATTTATCGTGGCCGGCGGACATCGCTGGTCACCGGGAGGATTGACGTGGCACGAACGGTAACGCTCAAAGGAAACCCACTTACACTCGAAGGCCCGCAGCTCAATGCGGGCGACCAGGCTCCGGATGCCCGACTCAAAAAAACACTTGCGGAGTCGATCCGCCTCAGTGAGATTCCCCGTAACACACGTATCTACAGCGTCGTGCCGTCACTCGACACACCGGTGTGCGCCCAGCAGACCAAGCGCTTCAACGAGGAAGCGGCGTCGCTGGCGAACGTCGATTTCTATACGATTAGTTGTGATCTGCCCACGGCCCAGGCTCGTTTTTGTGGGGCGGAGGCTATCAACACCGAGCGCGTTCACGTACTCAGCGATCATGCGGAAACGAGCTTCGGCAAAGCCTATGGCACCCTCATTCCCGACCTGCGCGTGTTGTGTCGGGCTGTGTTCGTAGTGGATAAAACCGGTACGATTCAATACGCCGAATATGTCCCTGAGATTGCCGAGCATCCGAACTATGACGCGGTGCTCGCGTGCGCCAAGAAACTCGCGGACTGAAGCGGCGCTACCGCGCAGGGCGTTCTCTGTTGTTTAGTATCGCCGCACCGAGTCGCTGTAGGGGATGCAACGATGATTCAGCCGCTACACAAGAAACAGGGGTCGCTCGGGCCGTTCGTCGATTATGCCGCTATTCCCCAGGCGCGGCGAGACGTAACGGCCAGAGGGCCAAATGAGTAAGCCAGCATGACAGACCTCCCACCGCTGCCGTCTTCCGAAGCACCGCTGGAGCCTTCAAGCAACCGCCCACTCGGTCCGCCACCGTGGAGTGCTGCGGCGATCGCCGGGTTCGTTTGTTCGTTGCTTGGCTGCCTGGGCATTACGGCGGTGGCCGGTCTGGTGCTCGGCGTCGTCGGGTTAAAGAAAACTTCGGGGGGCCGGCGCCGGGGGCGGGGGTTTGCGGTGGCGGCTATCCCACTTTCCCTGATCAGCGGAATAGCCGCCTTTCTGCTCGGTCTGGCCATTGTGGTGGGCGGCCAGCTTAATGACATGCCTGACAGAATCGAGGCGGTGCTCAAACTCGCGTCCGGCAAGCCCACCGAAGCGGCGGACCTGTTTCGCCAAATGGGATCGAGCGACTTCAACGAAGCGGTCAGCAGCGAGGCGCTGGGACAGTGGTTGAAAAAAATCATCGCGGAGCATGGCACGCCGGTCAAAGTCTTGATAGAACCCAACCAACTGGGTATAGGCGAGGGGCCTGACGACAAGTTGACTCAGTCCATGACGGGCAAGTTCGTCAACGACAAGGTGGACTTGGTCATTACGTTCTCAAAGCATTCTGGATTTGGCCGACTCAAGATCGACGACATCCTCATCGGCGGGTCATCACCACGCGACGCTGGCGACTAGCCCGGAGTTGTTGTCGCGTAGCGGTTAAATCGTTGCTTCCTCCGGTAAACCGACTCGATGCGGCGATGCACAACAACAAAAAATACTCTGAAAACGTGTGTGAGTAAGGATATGGCAAACCGGACCGGGAGCGGGGGGGAGCGGGGAAGCGGCTTTTGCGAGCCAAGCAGTACCGCTTCCTCACGGACAGGGCGCTGAAAGAGCTTACTCCAACACCCTCGCGCCCGAGATGGCGTGGAACCGGCACCGTGGCGGTGTTTCCGGAGGGTTTAAGCCCCGGGATCACACTAGTGCAGCGTCACAGCTTATTCTTAGGGTTCGTTGTGGGTGGCATGGTCAAACTTGTTTGCCCGTGACGGCCCCCGGAACAACACGGGCAAGCTGCTGCTTGCCCGTGGCACCCCAAAAACAAGGTGTGACAAAGCACTAGTTTTCGCCCCGGCGTGGCGCGCGTAGACGGAAACCGGGCTCGGTGCGCTACGCCGCGTTCAGCGAAAGGAATGACGTATGAGCAAACTACTTCTTACGAGTATCTGCAAACCGATCGGTCCGCGTTACGGTGACGCGCCGTCGGTGGGCTACGAGTTGCTACATGGGCAGGTCACCACGGCGCAGGGGCTGTTCAGCCCTCGGGCTGTGCATCGTCAGTACGGTCTGGAGTTCATCGCAGCCAACCTCGACACGCCGACCACCGTGCTGAACTACCCATCCAAGCGGCAACTCATTCGCTACCTGAAGAAAGGGTACGAATACGTCGGGCTCTCGTTCGTGCTCAGTACGTACCACCGTATGAAAGAGGTGGTCGCTTTAATTCGGACGCACAGTCCGCAAAGCAAGATCATCCTTGGCGGGTACGGTACGGTCATCGAGGATGAGCTCCTGCAACCTTACTGCGACTTCATCTGCCGCGAGGAAGGCGTCGACTTTATGAAGAGGCTGTTGGGGGAGCCCGCGCGGCGCGCTCCCTACCGCCACCCTGTCGTCGTTTCGACGCTGCGCGTGTTTTCGGCACCGGCCACCAAAACCGGACTGGTCTTTGCCGGGCTTGGCTGCCCGGCGGGTTGCGACTTCTGTTGCACGTCCCATTTCTTCAAGCGCCGCCATATACGGCTGCTGGCGCACGGACGGGACATTCTTCGAACGATCGAAAAGTATCAGGACCTCGAAGAAGGCATGAAGATCACCATCCTGGATGAAGACTTCCTCTTGAATAAGCACCGTGCGCAGGAGTTCGCCGAAGCCGTCCGCGAAAGCGGTCGCTCGCTCTCGATCTTTTGCTTCGCCAGCGTGAGGGCGCTCTCACAATACACGGTCGAAGAAATTGTGCGTATGGGCATCGACGGATTGTGGATCGGCGTGGAAGGTCGGCGCTCTGGCTATCTCAAGCAAGCAGGAACGGACATCGCCAGCCTTTTTGCCGAATTGCGGTCCGCCGGCGTCGTCATCCTGGCTTCCATGATCGTCGGGTTTGACTACCAGACGCCCGAGATCATTCGTGAGGAGCTGGATTACCTGATTGCCCAGAAACCCACGCTGGCGCAGTTCCTGATCTATGGACCCACGCCCGGTACCCCTTTCTATGAGCGCATCATCAGTGAAGGTCGCCTGCGACCGGACTTGGCTGAAGATCGCCAGCGCTATTTCAAACGGTGTACCGGTTTCGATGCCATGGTGACCCACCCCACGCTTTCGAGCGAGGAGCTCCGCCAGCAGCAGCGTCTGTGTTTCGAAGAGGATTTCAAGCGCCTGGGTCCGTCGATCGTGCGGTCCCTGGAGTGCGTGCTCAACGGATACGAACGCTGGCGCGATCATCCCGATGCCCAACTGCGGGCCAAGGCCAAGGTTTTTCACGACGACTTCGTCAAAGGGTTGCCCGTGTTGCCGGTCGCCGCGCTGCTGGGCCCCAGTCCCCAAGCCCGTCGCAGTGCACGCGAGTTGCTGCGCCGCGGTGTCCGGTTAACAACAGTACCGTGGGTGCGTACGGTTGCTTTGTCGGCGTTTGCGCTCCCGGCGGCGCTGTGGACGGCGTTCACGCTCAAGATGAACCTCTTCCAGCACCCCCGCCTGCGCCGCACGAACTATCAGGGCGACACGCTGAAAGCGATGTGTGGCCAACTGGTTAGCGGACAGACTGCCAGCCGTTTGGAAATCTGCCTGGAATCCTTCCAAGGCAGTGACTTGCAGACGTCGCTGCGTATGCTCAGTTTCAAGGGTACGCTCGACCGATCTACGCTCAAACAGGCGATAAGGCGTCTCAAGAAAAGCGCCCGGACCAACCTTGAAGATATTGTGGTGGACCTGCGTCACCTGGACGCGGCGAACCACGAGTCGTTTCTAAAACTGATCGAGGTCATCAATACGGGGAAAAGCCGGATATCCGTGTTCGTCTCGGAGCATACCATGGAACGGCTCCGAGCGCGCGCCCGCGCCCTGAAACACAATATCGATTTCTTTATCAGCGAGGAAAGCTTTCTGGCGCAATCAACGTAGCTCTGCGTCTCACAAGCGCCACGACTATCCGAGCCGCAGGCTTCAGCCTGCGCGAACGCTTGATTGCCTTCAGTGCAACCTACGCTATCGCGTAACGGGTCGTCCACTCCCCTTAGCGCATTTTTGGTTTTCATGTGCCGTTCTTGGACAGATGTACCGGCATCGAGCCCGGGAAGATCGCGCGGGCTTAAAGCCCGCGGCTCGGAGCACAAGAACGGGAAATGCTATAACCGGACGTCGACACCAACCGTCAGCCACGAACCTCAAGGACCATATTTGTGGCCGTTTCCGCCACGCGTCGCACGCGTGTGAAACCGGCCTTGCCGAGCACGTCCGTCAGACGCTTTTCACCGGCCTGAGCCCCCAGCGCCAAGCCCACCTCCTGCGCTTTGGATGCCGGCGTGCAAATCATCGTCGAAAAGGCGTAGTAGATCTGCCCCAGCGGATGCAGGTTGTCCTTCAGACTATCGCCTGCGAGCGGTTCAACGAGCATGAACGTGCCGCCGTCCGCGAGCGTGCTCCGAATGTGTGCGGCGGCACCGACCGGGTCGCCCATGTCGTGGAGGGCATCGAAAATCGTCACCAGGTCGTAGTTGTTGCCCGGATATTCTTTGGCCGTGACCACTTCGAAGATCGTATTGCTGGCGACCCCGGCGTCTCGTGCGCGCGATCGGGCGTGTTCCACGGACGGCTCATGAAAATCGAAACCATGAAACGTAGATTTGGGAAACGCCTTGGCCATGATGATCGTTGAGGAACCGTGGCCGCAACCGATGTCGGCGACTCGTGCGCCAGCCTCGAGCCTTTCGCGCACCCCATCGAGTGCGGGAATCCACGAGTCGACCAGGTTCGCCGCGTAGATCGGTCTGAAAAACCGCTCGGTACCGCAAAACAAACAGCCGTTGTGATCCGCCCACGCAAGCCCCTCACCGCTGCGAAACACGCCCGTCACTTTCGGCTCATCGAGATACGCCGAGACGACAGCCTGGAAGAACCCCTGCATGCAGTACGGGTGACCTTCAGAGGCGAAGATGACGATCTGCTCCGGCGTCATGGAGAATCGCTCGGTGTCCGCGTCGTACTCGACGTAGCCGCCCGCGGCGTTCGCCGACAGCCATTCTCGTACATAGCGCTCGGTAAGCCCGGTGCTTTCGGCGAGCTCCCGGCTTGTCGCGGGGCTGATTTCCGCCAGGGCGCTGTACAGATCGAGCCGGTCGCCCATATACGCCATGATCAAACAAAGCGATCCGGAGATGTCCATCATCACTTTGCCCTGTAGTTCACCCAGTTTTTTTTCGTTAAGCTCGTTCGACGCAGTAGCCATCCCTCTTGTCCTTGTTAAAGCATTCCCATTCTTGTGCTCCGAGCCGCGGGCTTCAGCCCGCGCGATCTTCCCGGTGTCGATTCCGGTTCGGGTATCAAAGAACCGGGGCATCGAAACGATTACTGCTCTAGAAGTTCCCTTTTGGTCGAAGTTGGCCCTGAATGGGTTGCTTCCAACTTCGCACAATACCGGGCCCCCGCAGATCCGGCAACACCGTATCAATTCGGGGCAAGCAACATCTTGGTACCAGGTTGAAAACGTGTGGCGAAGGTTTGAAACCCCTTATTTTCACCGACCCTACGCCGAGGTCAAGCAGATGGTTCGGTTGTTTTATGGACCATCCACTGGTGTCGGAACTTGCTTATGAATGTTGGGGATCGACGGGGAACTTTCAGACGGGTCGCGTGTCTAAGGATCACGGAGTAAGCTGGATAAACCTGCTGAGAACGTGATACTGTTGAGGACCGATACCATGAACGCACCCAATGCCTATCGCATCTTTTCTGCGACCGCGATGCTTTTCTGCCTGAGCGCGAGTTTAGCTCGCGCTGCGGAAGCGAAGCGCTCGGCCGCGCTGACGATCTATTCAAGCGCACAGCCGGGTGCCGTACCGCCGGAATTGTATCTTCCGATGAGCGCCGGCGGCAATCAATTCGTTCAACGCGGGTGGCAGATGATCCCCGGTTACGCCATCGTCAAGCAAGAACGCACCATGCCGATTCAGGCGGGGCGCAGTCAGATTCGTTTTACGGACGTAGCCGCTCAGATCGATCCGACAACGGTGTCGTTCGCCTCGCTGACCGATCCGACCGGAACGAATGTGCTGGAACAAAACTTCCAGTTCGACCTCGTCAGCACGGCGAAACTCATGGAGCGTTACATCGACAAACGCATCACGGTCGAGCAAGTACAGGGCGACAAGATCACAACCATCAGCGGCACGTTGTTGAGCACAGCCGGTGGGCTCGTGCTCCAAAGGGACGACGGCGGCGTTCAGGTGGTCAGCGGATATTCAAATGTTCAGTTCCCCGAAGTGCCGGGTGGGTTGATTACGCGACCGACGTTGGTGTGGGACGTGGTCGCCAAGAAGGCGGGCGATCAGCGCGTACGCGTGACCTATGAAACCAAGGCGATTACGTGGTGGGCGGACTACAACGTTATCTTTACCGAGGGTGAGAACGCCAACAGCGGGCTGCTCGATATCGGCGCGTGGGTGAGCATCATCAATCGATCCGGTGCGACGTATGACAACGCGAAACTCAAGTTGATTGCGGGCGACGTGCAGCGCGTGCTACCGCCGCAGAGAAACTATAAGATGATGGCCCGGTCGATGCGCGGAGCCGTCGCCGAAGCGGATGCGGGCTTTCAGGAGAAGTCGTTCTTCGAATACCACCTGTATACGCTGGGTCGACCCACGACCTTGCCGGACAACTCGACCAAGCAGATTGAATTGTTCGACGCCGCACGAAACGTTCCCTGCGAGAAACTGCTCGTCTACTACGGGCTGGCTGCGGGCTATTACGGCGTGTTTCCCAATCCCATGATCGATCGCAACTACGGTACGCAATCGAACAAAAAGGTCGACATCTACCTGCGGTTCAAGAACGAGAAGGCCATCGGCATGGGTAGGCCGCTGCCCGCCGGTCGACTCCGCGTGTTCCAGCGAGACAAGGCCGACGATTCGCTCGAATTCATCGGCGAGGACAAGATCGACCACACGCCCAAGGACGAGCAGGTGCTCATCAAAATGGGCAGCGCGTTCGATGTGGTCGGCGAACGCAAACAGGTCGACTTTCGGGTCGACAACGCCCGCGACTGGTTGGATGAGACCATTGAAATCAACATCCGCAACCACAAAGACGAACCCGTTGACGTGCTGGTAAAGGAGAACCTCTACCGCTGGGTCAACTGGGAAATCAAACAATCGACGCACCGTTTCGAGAAGGTCGACGCCCGGACGGTTCACTTCCCCATTAAGGTTGACAAAGACGGCGAAGTCACGATCCGGTATACGGTTCATTACAGTTGGTAACGCCGGACCCGGCTCCTCCGCGTTGGGTTCAGGGTCCATGACAGTTTAGGCGGGAGAACTTACTGCGGGAATAGTCCCGGAGGGACGCTAGAGCATCCTTACTCCAAGCGTAGCGCGTTAGGTGTATGTTCGGGTTGCGCG
>CAZWWW010000142.1:0-7436 GCA_964637715.1 uncultured Phycisphaeraceae bacterium
CCTGGAGCGGTATGTCGACCGTGGCACCACCCGCCTGAATGAGCGGTTGAAACACGAAGGTCGTCACATGCAAACCGCCGGTACCGTCACCCAGCGGCGTCACCATGGCCGACGGTCCCGGATCGGCACCACATTGGATCTGCTTCAGGTTTTGATAACGGGCATCCCCGTCATTGGCCGGGAAACCGGTACACGGGTCGTTCAGCGCGTCACCGGCGCAGTCATTGGGGAAGAACGATGCAAACCAGTTGTAGGTTTGTGCGGGGCAGGTATCAAAACACAAGCCTGGTGTTACGCAACTGCTTCCGGGACAATCGACATCCGTGTGGCAGAGCGCACCGCTGTTTGAACCGCCCGCACAGATCAGGCACGGGTCGATCTTGTCCACAAGCTCGAGACGCGTCGGATCCCAATTGAGTATGATGTCTGAACCGTCAAGCGGGATCGTAAACCCGTCGCTCGAATAGGCCCAAAGATTAACCTCTGCAACACTTCCAACCGGTACAACAACTTGCGCGGGACGCCACTCAAGATAAATACAACGGTCAAGAATCTGGCACGCCGCACCCGCGCCCGGGCACTCAGATACTGAAAAGCACCGCGCTCCGTGGTTCGTTCCACCGATACAGGTTCCGGGACAAATAAGCCCGCCTGCACGCGCCTGAGGTGCAACCGCGATGATGACGGCACTCGACAACAGAACGAGCCCGCGTAAGCCTCCAAACACCCTGGACATAGCCATCCCTCTCCACTCCTTGGAAATGCAGAACATGTAGACACCCCTATTCGTGCCGCGCCGCCGGGTTCGCGCCTCAGCACCGGACACAAAAACCCCATAGTCGTAGGACCGGCAACTCCCGCCGCAAGTCCTACCGATATCCTAATGAGAGCGCAGCGCGGCGGGAAGCTAAAAGCCGCTGCTACACCAATCCCTCCTAGAGGCGCTCATTTTATCGAATTCGTAGCCCCAATGCAATATGCACCCCACGTGCAGACCCCAAAACCCCTAGGTGTGATCCACCTCATGCTATCACCGATCCGTACCGGATGCAAGCTTTTTCGGACGGCCATGCACGAGATTAGCCATTCGCGCCGGGCGTACCAGAACGCCGGACCGCCGAACCGAGCGGCGGGGCTCAAAAAAGGGGTCCGTTGTCCGGAAAAAGACGAATCTTCAACCCTGGAAATAATTGAATATCTTGACCGTTTCCGCTAATCTAGAGGCGGATGGCCTTGCTACGGCGAGGTCGGGGGCGATAGCCGGGGCAATACGTTCGACCGGGGTTCCCTTATTCATGAGTCATCGCGCTCCGGTTTTTGTAGGGGCCGGGGTCCGACAACGATGTCGGTAACGTGCAACAGGCCGTGCAGGATCCTGGGCGTTGCGTAATCGGGAGGAGGATTGATGCGGTATCGCGCCGAATGCGCGCGTTGGGCGATCGCGGTTCTTTGCGCTGCGCTCGCGCCCACACGAGCCGCGACGGTGGACTTTGAATCGGTCCGTCCGGGTACGCGATGGGGCACCGAGACCGGTCAGCAACCGGGTGATCCGGCGCTGGGCGAAGCCGACATCATCATGTCCGTAGAAACGTTTTTCGTCGGTCCCGATCAGACTGAGTTTTTCCGCGCTGAAGTGCCCGACGTGCAAGGCAGATTCGCTCAAGCGTTTCCCACGCAGGAGCTCACGCTCGACGGCATCAACGTGCTGTTCGATTTTTCCGCGTTGAGGTTCGACGTCGATTTCGTTTCGCTGGACTTTCTCGATTTCGGTGGTGCCAGCAACTTCAGCGTTAACGGGGGCACCCCGTTCATTCTCAATCCGCTTTCCAATCTACCCGCCGACGTATCACCCGGTGTTTCGGCCACTGTCGTGGGCGGGACACGCATCGAACTCGCGTCGACGAGTACGAACATCACGAGCCTTTTGATTGGTGGGCAGGAACTCGTTATCGACAACGTTTCTGCGATACCTGAGCCGGCTACGATGCTCTTGTTATTGGCCGGCATGGCGCTATTGGCGCGGCGCAGGTTTCGTCCCATGCCGTAACGCAATCCTTCCGGTTTCGATTCTGGCTCGGTCGGCGAAGTGTCGGCAGATGAACAGACCCAGCACGGTGGAATCCGCGCTACACCTGCACAACGTGCTCCGCCCAGGCGGCGCGAACCCGCGCTACGTCGGATATCCACACCCGACGGTTCCATGCCAGAACCCCTTCAGCCAGGCGGAGCGCGATCGAATCCAGATCGAGATGCGCAAACGCGGGAGCGGGTAGGAGCGCCTGTAGGGCCACCGGCTCCGCCGCGTCGATGCCGACCGGTCGATTCGCACTACGCACGTTCAAGCCGATGCCTGTAACGACGGCGCGGACGATCTGCTGCTCGACGACCGCTTCCGTTAAAATACCCCCCAGTTTTCGCCCGTCGACATAGAGATCGTTAACGGGCTTGATTGCGACGTCGATCCCGATGGTGTCGCGCAGGACCTCCACACACGCCACACCTGCTGCCAGGGTGAACAGCGTCAGGTCGACCGAAGGATCGCCGGATTGCACGTCAACCACGCTGATATAAAGACCGGCGTCACGCGGCGACACCCATGATCTGCCGCGACTCCCTCGACCCGCCGTTTGTGCACGCGCAGTCACCAGGGCGGCATCGGCGACGCGTCCCTCGGCTACCAGCCGCTTGGCCTGAAGATTTGTGGAATCGATGGTATCGAAGTGAAATACCTGCATGGTTCCCTTCCGAGGCGGCTATCGTCGCTTCAAACCAGTCGGATCTCCGTTCAGACCGGGCCCTGATTCCATCCGATAAGACAACGAGGATTGAGATTCATCGTGAACGCAACCCGTAACCCAACCATCAGTATTGTACTGGCCACCCACAACCGCCGCGACGTCACCCTTGATACGATCGAGCGCGTGCGCCGGTGTGAACTCGATGGAACCGACTACGAACTCATCGTGGTGGACAACGACTCGACCGATGGAACCGCCGAGGCTGTAACCGATCTCGCCGACCGGGTTATTCGTCTGACGGGAAACTACGGTAGTTGCGCCAAGGCGTTCGGCGTGGACGTTGCGCAGGGGCGCCTGATCGTGTTTCTGGACGACGACTCATCACCCCGGCTCGGATCGCTGTCGCGCCTGATTGAGCATTTCGACGCCGACTCAACACTCGGTGCGGCCGGCTTTCGCGTACACCTTCCCGACGGATCGGAGGAGTGCGCCGCGCTGCCCGGTGTGTTTGTCGGATGCGGGGTGGGTTTTCGCGCCGAGGCGCTCCGCGCCGTCGGCGGACTCGATCGTACCTTCTTCATGCAAGCCGAAGAATATGACCTCGCGTTTCGTCTGGTCAACGCCGGTTGGCACACGAACACGTTCGACGATCTGCACGTCGATCACCTCAAAACGCCACAGGCACGTCGTCCTGAGCGAACGACCTTCTTCGACACGCGGAACAACCTGCGTATCGTTGCTCGTTACCTTCCGCGAGAAGCGGCGCGACTTTATCGAAAAGACACCTTGCAACGGTACGAATGGCTCGCCGAAGACCTTGGCCACGATCGCGCGTTCGAGCGCGGTCGCCGCGCGGGAACCTGGCGCGCTCGCGCAGAGCGCGTGCCCTACCGCAAACACCGCCTCTCGCCGGATGTTTTTGAACACTTTTTTCGCTGGTCGGCGTTGGAGCAGCGCATGCGGGTTATCGCCGAGAATGGCGTGGGCCGCGTGGTCTTTGTCGGATTCGGAAAAAACCTGCTTGCCTTCTATCGGGCGGCGCAGTTGGCCGGAATCAACGTCACGGCGATCGGTGACGACTGTTTCGCCGCACCGGATCGACTCTATCGAGATACGCCCGTGACCACCGTGGAACGCGCTTTGGCCATGCCCCACGACGCTGTCATCATCAGCAACATGGCCCCTGTGTTCGCCGATCAAGCGTGCGCCCGCGTGCGTCCGCTCACTACCACGCCGGTATTTAATTGGTTCGGGCGTCGCTGCACGCCGGGAAACGGGACTTTCGACTCGACCCCCCCCTCAAAAACGTCCGATGATATCGTCAGGACCTGACACAAGGATACGAGATCATTCATGCAACGCACTGCACTTATCACCGGCATCACCGGACAGGACGGCTCCTATCTTTCCGAGCTGTTGTTGGCTAAGGGCTACCGTGTACACGGGGTCATTCGCCGCGCGAGCGTCTTTACGACCGAGCGTATCGATCACCTCTATCAGGACCGCCACGAAAGCGAGATCCGCTTCCAGCTACATTACGGCGATCTGTTGGACGCGACGTGTCTGCGCCGCATCATCAGCGAGGTTGAACCCGACGAAATCTATAACCTGGCTGCCCAGACCCATGTGCGTACGAGCTTCGATCAACCCGTCTATACGGCGCAGGTCGTCGGTATTGGGACACTGCATCTGCTCGAAGCCATCCGCGATTATCAACACGCCACCGGGAAAGAGGTTCGTTTTTATCAAGCTTCCAGCAGCGAAATGTACGGCAAGGTGGTCGAGGCGCCACAGAACGAGTTGACCCCGTTCTATCCGCGAAGCCCCTACGCCTGCGCGAAAGTCCACGCGTACTGGCAGACGATCAACTATCGTGAAGCCTACGGTCTGTTCGCGTGCAACGGGATACTGTTCAACCACGAATCACCCCGCCGCGGCGAGACGTTCGTCACCCGTAAAATCACCCGGGCCGCCACGCGCATTAAACTCGGCTTGCAGGACACGCTCTATCTCGGCAATCTCGACGCCAAACGCGACTGGGGATTTGCCGGCGACTACGTCGAGGCCATGTGGCTCATGCTCCAACAGCCCGAGGCGGGTGATTTCGTTGTAGCCACCGGAGAATGTTTCAGCGTGCGCGACTTCCTCGATGAAACATTCGACTATCTAGATCTCGATTGGAACAAATGCGTTCAGTTCGACCCGCGCTACCTGCGACCGACGGAGGTCGACCTCCTGCAGGGGGACGCGACGCGTGCACAAAACCTCCTCGGTTGGAGGCCACAGGTCGGATTCACTGAGCTCGTCCGTATGATGGTCGACGCCGATCTTCGTCTTGCCGAGCAAGAGCAGACCCTCGTCGCCGCAGGGCACCGCCCCGGTCATCAGCACACGGACGAGGTCCACGCCCTCGCCGTGCATTAATCGCGCATCGACGGCGTCTTATCGCGCTGTTCCGATCGTCCTGAACAAACGAACCCTTGCCATCAACGCGCGTAACGATGCGCCCTGCCATAAAGAGATCAACAACAGCCGTGTAGGGTCCGCGCTCGCGGACCATTCGTTCATGCGACAAGGGCCTGCTCGAACCGTCATTCGCCGATCGAATGTGCGACATCGTCGAAACCGTGGTCGCACACCGAACGCCCGTCACACACGCACAACCACGTCCCTGAATAATAGCCCTCTTTCACAAACCGTAGAAATGACGAATAGGGCCACGCATGGGGGCACGCTGCCAAACCGTGCTTGACCGGATTGTAATGAATGTAATCACAGTGCCGTTCGTAGTCCTCGTCATCTCGAATGGTATGCTCCCAAAACCGACGCTGCCATACTCCGCGACGACGATTCCGACGACGTGAATCGCTCACCACTATTTCTCGACCGTTCGCGGCGAGCCAACTTCGTGTGAACGTTGATTTGAGAAACGACCACCGTGTCGAAAAGTCGGCGTCACCCTCGGGCAAAGTCCAGATCGTGTGGAGATGATCCGGGAGAACGACGATCGCGTCGATTACGAAGGGCCAACGCTGTTGGGTTTCTTGTAGTGCGGTGCGGAGAAGTGTGCGTGCCGTAACAGACCGAAACAGCGCCTGCCGTTGTTCGGTAACCGCGGTGAAGAAAAACGTTCCCCCAGGTTGAAGGACGCGACGGTATTCGGGCATGCCCGTAAGCTAACCCATGAGGGCATTGACGGCTACACAAAAGAAACAGCGGTCCGCGAGCGCGGACCCTACAGAGCTCTGCGTCGCAGTAACACGGACCCGCCCGCCAGTACGCCGATCACAAGCACGAGCAATCCCCACTCCGACGCAGCCGGTATCTGACAGATGTCGAGCACGCCGTTCATGTCCTGATCGCATTCCGCCAGCGTGCGCTGGACCGAGTCGTCGACATTCGGATGAAAGAACGTGCACGGGTCACCCTGAAGCCCGAGCAAAGGATCGACTTCGGAAATCCACGGACGCGGGTCGATCTGCTCAAGCTGAACCGCGGGCGTACCCTGGACGAAGGTGTCGAGTACTTTAGTCCCACCAGGCCCGGTAAAGGTGAACTCCGGTTGGACAAATAAGTTGGCCGTGTAGGTCCCGCCGTTGCAATGCGTCTTTGTCGCGGTAAGGGTTCCCTGCGGCGTACCCGGCAGCAAACCGTTGGGCGAAACGGTGACGGCCACGTTCCACTGCTCGGGATTCTGACCTCCGTTGAAGGTTACCGTGATCGGCGCGACGCCGACAAGACTCAACTGCACAATCTCGATATCCACGGTCTGCTGAGCGGCTCCGGGTACCGCGCATCGCTCGAACGGGTCGGCTGCACGTTGGATCAATGTATCGGCGTTACCGAACGATCCGCCAAGCGGCGTCCCTTCGAGGCACACCGTTCCTGTGAACGGGTCGGAACCCGGACCAAAAAAGTCGGCCGGAATCGGATCGGTATCGGGCGAACCGAAGTTATGGCACATCTGCGCATCAGCGGGTGAGACCCACGGATCGGTAAACGGACCACTGCTCGTACATCCCGCACGCGACTGAGCCGATGCAACACCACCGGTACACCCGGACGTACAATCGATGGGCGGACCAATCACGTGAACAAATACCGTACCCCCGCCTTCAGGAAAGATCGCCGCGTTCTGCGTGGGGCAGGTGGTGTTGTCACCGAAGTAACAGCCCCCCGCACCGGCAGGCGGCGGGTCTTCGCAAGCTGCTTGCGTCGACACCGCGCAACTGTTTCCGTTTATGCAGCACCCGCCAACAACCGGGCAGCACGTTGCCGGTGGCATTTGTTGAAATCCGCACGTTGCCGCAGATACATCCAGATCGTCTACTCTACCGTCGCAGTTTATGTCGCACGAGGGCGTGCAAATACAAACGCCCGTTGACACGCAATCCTCGACAGCCAACACGTCGTTGAGGTCCGGCTGACCGACTCCTCCAAACGGCGCCACGACGTCGGCGTTGCAGGCGCACGCTTGGGCTCGAACCACGCGCCCCGGTCCCATGACAACCACGACCGCAAGTATTGCCATGGCCCATCGAATAAAGGAACGTCGCACAAAACCGGACAGTGATGTCATAACCAACCCTTTCCCGTCTTAGAAAAATGAAGCGATAACGCTATCGCAGATCGAAGGCCGCGTCGCACCTGTGACGCGCGCTGCCCGATAATCAGCCCGACCGACAAAGGATCGTAACG
>CAZWWW010000143.1:0-7427 GCA_964637715.1 uncultured Phycisphaeraceae bacterium
GGGGGGGGGGGGGGGGGGGCTCCTCACCGGCGAGCCGGAGTCCCTCGATCCCCTGAATGACCGGCTTCGTTCACAATGAGCATCGCATCGGGGGCGTGCATGAAAACCTGCGCGTAGTCCGTGGCTTGGCCCGACGGACTGGCAGCGCTTGGCGTGCCTGCGCCGCGTCCCGCCGCCTCATCGCCGCGCGTTTCTGGTTTGGAGACCATTATGTTCTTCGGAATCCCATGAGTCCCAGCCGACACCAAGGTGCCTGCCTGACATACAGAGGCCCTAACACTCACATTGTAATTTGTCTACGCACGTTTGGCGATGGGGGTTGATTCATGGCCCGTGAAGTTGTTTGGTGGACGCAAAAAGTGCGGGCGTCGATCGTTAGGGAGGCTGAGGACTGCGTTGTCTCGTCGCCTGCCTGCCGCCTCGAAAGCTGGCGCGAAGGTACGGTCAACGGACAACAGAGAATCGGGGGGTTTGGTTCACTTTGGGCGCTTTACATGGCGGGCTTCATTGTGGTAAAGTGCGGCAACATCGATACCCGCCGGGCCGCGGGGTGTCCGACCGTGCCCAGCCATGGATGGCGCTGACAACGGGACGCAGGGAGGTGACCGAGTTCTCATGCTGCTCAAGCGAATCACTGTCTCCGGGTTTAAGAGCTTCTGTGACCGCGTCGATTTCGACTTCGGACCGGGTGTAACCGGTATTGTCGGACCCAACGGCTGCGGCAAGAGCAATGTCGTCGACGCTTTTAAGTGGGTGCTTGGCGAACAGTCGGCGCGCACCCTGCGGGGTCGGCAGATGATCGACATGATCTTCAACGGCTCGAGCGCCCGCAAGAGCAGCAGCGTGGCGCAGGTCGATCTCGTCTTCGACAATCAGGACCGGTCGCTGGCGACGGACGCCGACGAAGTGAGTGTCTCGCGCAAGCTCTACCGCTCGGGTGAGAGCGAATACCTCGTCAACAAAGCGGTCACACGCCTCAAGGACATCCGCGAACTGTTCATGGATACCGGTGTAGGCGTGGGTGCCTATTCTGTGATCGAACAGGGGCGGGTGGATCAACTGTTGCAAAGCAGCCCGACGGAGCGACGGATCATTTTTGAAGAAGCCGCCGGGGTTAGCAAGTACAAAGCCCGCAAGAAAGAGGCGGAACGAAAGCTCGCCCGAACCGAACAAAACCTGCTGCGCGTCGATGACATCGTTGAAGAGGTCGAAAAGAGGCTGCGGAGTGTCCGTCTCCAGGCGACCAAGGCGCGCAACTTCAAACAGTACGAAGTCCGACTGAACGAACTTCGGTCCAGCTTCGCCATGGCGGAGTATCATCGACTGACGCAAACCGTCACGCGGGTTACCGGTGAGGTCGACCGCTGTTCCGATCGCATGACCGGTTTGCGGGCGGAGATCGATCGCCACGAGGCGGACGAATCGCGCATCGGGGTGGACCTGGACCGCCTTGCAGAGGAAATCAGCGAAGCCGACAGCGACCTGGTCCGCGGCAAGTCTGCGTTGGCGGCGCATGAGGAGCGTATCGAGTCCGCAACGCGGCGCGTCAGCGAACAGGAGGAGCTGCTCGTGCGCTCGCGGGCGCGGCATACGGGCGATGCGCGTCGCTTGGGGGAGATCGACGGCGAACTTGAGACCGTGCAGGCAACCAGCGAAGCGCTGGAACGTGAGACGAAAGCGCTGCATGAACACATCAGTGAACTCAACGATCAGGATCGGGCACTCGCGAGGGATTTGACCGAAGCACAGGCGATTCTTGAGGATGAAAAGGCGGGCATCGTGGAACTGTTGCGGCGCAGCGCCCAGACCCACAACGAAATCATCCGCCTCAACACGCACAGCGAGTCGCTCGTGGGGCAAAAGGGAAGGCTGTCGCTGCGCGACGATCAGATACGCGCCGAGCTCGAAAAATGCCTGGAGGACAGAGCCGACTACAAGCGCAGGTTGGACGAAGTGGAATCGCTGATCGCCGAAGAAACGGGGCAGCTCGAAGCCAAGCGCGCCGAGGCAGCCCGCGTCGACGGCGTGCGACAGCGCCTGCTCGACGAACTGGCGCTCGCCAAAGAGGATCGCAGCGCGCTGAACTCGCGCCAGGAACTGCTCGCGGATTTGCAGCGCACGATGGAGGGTGTCGGGGCGGGTGTTCGGTCGCTGCTGGATCGCACGCATCGGGACGATGCGTCGCAAGCGGTACGCGGCGTGGTGGGTCTGGTGGCGGATTTGTTTGAAGTCGACGTCGAACACGCCCGGACGATCGAAGCGGCGCTTGGCGCCATGGATCAGCACGTTGTCGTCGAGCACACGCGGGCGTTGCTTGACGAGCTGACAGCCGGCGGCGCGCTCCCGGAGCGCATGACCCTGGTGGGTCTCGATCGTATTCCGCCCATTGTCAATGACCCGGAAACAGACCGGCTGCCCGACGGGGCCATACGGGCGCTTGATCTTGTGACTTTTGATCAACGATATGAGCATCTGGCGCGCCACCTGTTGGGCAAAACGTTTGTTGTCGAGGATATCGATACCGCCCTGTCTCTGGGTCGCGATGACGTTACCGGTCGTCGCTTTGTCACCACCCACGGCGAGGTTGTCGAACCCGATGGTCGCGTTCGCCTCGGTCCGGCGTCATCGACTGCCGGGCTGATATCGCGCAGAAGTGAGCTTCGCGACATCGAAGTGCGCCTTATCGACAACGAAACATCCATTGCGACGTTGACCGATCAGCTAAACCGAACACAAGCGGAGGCGGGGCATCTAGAGAGCGTACAGCAGGAATTGCGCACCGCGATTTACGAATGCAACACCGCACGCGTGGAGGCGAAGTCGGGCCTGCAGAACCTCGAGGAGACGATCAACCGGTTGACCCATGAGCAGCCGCTTATCGCGCAGGAGGTAGCCCAGATCGAAATCCAGCTCGAGGAGGTTTCGCGCAAAAGTGAGGCGGGCGGTCAGTCGCTCGCGGAAATCGAGCGCGAGAACAAGCAGCGCGAAGCCCGGGCGGCGGGTCAACAACAGCGCATAGATGACATCGTGGAACGCCGGCGGGCGGTCCAGGAAACGTTGACCGAGCAGCGTGTGCTTGCCGGTCAGTTGGTGGAGAAACGAGCCGCCGCTACCGAGACCATCAGCGCACTGCGGCGCGCCAAACGCGAGCTTGAGGAATCCGTAGCCCGAGCGACCCTCGATATTGAGCAATGCGAAACACGCATTGTGGATGCGCGCAACGCGGCGGAAACGGCGCGCCAAGAAGTCGCGCGCCTCACCCGAGAGATTGAATCGATGGACACGCGCTGCGCGCAGCTACGTCATCGCCGCGATGCCCTTCGGCTGGAGGCGGACGGTCATATCCAGGCCGCCAAGGCGGGACGCCAGCAGCTTCAGGAGGTCGAGGCGGAACATCACGCCCATGAAATGGCGCTGGCGGAATCCAAGGTGCGACGCGACGACCTCAACGCCCGGGTGCTGGAAGAGATGGACATCAACTTGGCGGATCGCTACGAAGAATACGAGCCCCAAGAACAGGACTGGGAAGCTGTCGAAACCGAAATCGCCGAGCTGCGCGGCAAGATGGATCGCCTCGGAAACGTAAACCTCGACGCGATCAACGAACTGGAAGAGCTGGAAACCCGGCATGAGTTTTTGTCGACGCAGCGCGCCGACCTGACCGAATCCCGTCGCCAGCTCGAGCAGCTTATCCAGCGATTGAATGAAGAGTCGGAGAAACGGTTTCGGGCCGTGTTCGATCAAATCCGGGACAACTTCCGTGCATTGTTTCGCAAACTGTTCGGCGGGGGGCGGGCCGACGTCATCCTCGAAGATCAGGAGAACATTCTTGATTGCGGCATCGAGATCGTCGCCCAGCCACCGGGCAAGGAGCTTCGGGCTATTTCGCTGATGTCCGGTGGTGAGAAGTCCATGACCGCGATCGCCCTGCTGATGAGTATCTTCAAGAGCAAACCCGCTCCGTTCGCGATTCTCGACGAGGTCGACGCGGCGCTCGACGAGGCGAACAATGATCGGTTCAATCAGATCATTAAAGAGTTTGTCAGCGAGTCGCAGTTCATCATCATCACCCACTCGAAACGCACGATGAGCATATCCGACAGACTCTATGGGGTGACCATGCAGGAACCGGGTGTGTCCACGCGCGTCAGCGTACAACTCAAAGACGCGAACGTCGCGTAGGGGCGGGGCATCCCTTTATCCAATGCGCAGAAAGCCTCGTCTTGGTGTTGGTCACACCTTTCGGTGGGTTGTTTGAGCGGCGCGCGTGCCGTCGGACAGGGTGACGAACTCATAGTCGCCGAAGATATTCGGGGCTTCGTCTTTGAGCAGGTCCAACATGAGTGAGGCCACCTCGCGTATCTCCGTTTCGGCGTGCTCGTTGCAACGCAATTCAATGAAATGGCGAAGCGATCGCGCGTTGGCGGTTACGAAAATCTTGGTTTCCGTTGCGTTGGGAAGCACGGAGCGGGCTGCCTGACGGGCGAGCTTGCGCCGCAGTGTTTTCTCCTCAACGTCTGCGAACTTAGTTTGTAACCCATCCACGAGCTTGACATACGCCTGCTGCGCATGGGCCACCGCGTCGCGCCACACCTCGTGCAGTTCAGGGTTGTCGGCTATGCAATCCGGCTCGATGAAGTCCGCGACGGATTCATCCACATAGCGCTGCGAGAGCTGGGAATAGCCGAACCCGGCGCGATGGCGTACGAGTTCGTGCGTGAACGAACGCGACACACCGGCAATGATGAAGTTCCACACGGCGTGCTCGAACACGCTGCCATGTCGGGCGTCCATGATGCGACCGAGATAGGCTTCGTTGCCGCCGGGTCGCGGTTTGGCGAAGCTCATATAGCACAAGCGCCCCGCGACCTCGGGTAGTACCTGTGCGGGCACGTCGCTGTCCGATTGCCAGTTTGCAACGTCATGATCCGCCAGGAAACGGGCGATGTCCGACTCGTTCATCGATGGTCGGCCAACAAGATACACCTTCGGTTGTCGGATAATGTTCATCGAGTTCCTTCGCAGCTTGACGTTGTTCGTTTCGATCCACCACCTACCGCGCGTCGGTCGATGCAAACCGCCATCATCGCACGGGCCCGGCGCGGCGTAAACACCCGCGCTGGGTCTTCATTGCTTACGAGCGTCGACCCGAATACAATGACGCCCGTCGTACACCTGTGAGTTTTTCGCAGGGGCACGCGATCGACGGTATTCTGTGAAAGGGATGGGTTCTTGACCAGCGAAGCGACTGCGGATCAACGCGATTTCAACCCGCCGACCCGTCGGGTGCTCGTTATCGGGCTCGACGGCGCGACCTTCGACGTGCTCGACCCGTTGATCGCTGAGGGGGTAATGCCCCGGTTGGGCGACGCGGTCAAAAACGGGGCGGCGGGTACGCTCTGGTCAACGGTTCCGCCCATCACGCCCGCGGCGTGGACCACCTTTCTCACCGGAAGATTACCCGGTGCCCACGGGATCATCGACTTCGAGCGCTACGACGTAACCACCAACAAGCTTGCCTTCAACAGCACCCGCTGTCTGGACCATATCCGCACCATCTGGGACATTTTTGGTGCGCGCGGGTTCAAGGTCGGCAGTGTGAACGTACCGATGACCTTTCCCGCCAAGTCCGTAAACGGATTTCTTATCAGTGGGTTTGAGACGCCCGGACCCGATTCCGATTTCGTGTTCCCGCGCGAGCTGAAAACAGACCTGCTTGAACGCTGGCCCGACCCTACGCTGCGCGCCCGCTGGCGTCATCGGCGCTTTCTGGGACGCGACGTGTTCCAAGAGAATCTCGACTACATGTCACGCAGCTTCCATCAGGGGGCCGACATGACCCGGACGCTCGGCGAGCGGTATGGCTGGGACGTGCTGATGGTCGTACTCAAACTTGTCGACAACCTCCAGCACAAAACATGGAAATACATCGACCCCCGCTGGCGCGACCGCCACCCCAAGCGCCGTGACCTGGTTCGGTCGGTCTTCGCCGAAGCGGATCGAGCGGTGGGCGACCTGCTCGATTACGCGGCGCAGCACGAGGCGACCGTGCTCATCGTCTCAGACCACGGACACGGCAGTCTGGAAGGAAAGATTCAGCCCAACCTCTTGCTGAAACAGTGGGGCTATCTCACGCTGCGGGGCGGGGCGGCGCAGTCGTCCACGCGGAGTCGCTACCTGCTCGATCGCCTGCTCGGAAGGACGAAGAAGTTTGCGCGGGCGGGTGACATCGCCCACGATCTGGCGGTTGACTTTGATCGCACACGGGCGTGTGTGATGCATGCGGGCATGGCCGGTTTTCTCTATATCAATCTCAAAGGACGCCAGCCGTGCGGCATCGTCGAACCGGCGGACTATGAAGGGCTGCGGGATGAATTGCGCGACAGGTTCCTCAGTGCTAATGCGCGGGTTATTGATCCCACCGGGAACGAAATCGACCCCTTCAAAGCCGTTCATAAACCGGAGGAACTGTACGGCTGCTCGCGCGAGGAGCAACCCTGGCTGCCGGATTTGATGCTGGTTCCGCGCGATGCGCTCGCGGTGGTGCGTAAGATTCGGGGTAGCGCGCCGATCCGGTGGCTTTCGCATCGGCGCATTGAAGGTACGCATCGATCAAACGGAATGGTCGTGGCTTGTGGGCCGGCGATCAAACCGGGAACCCGCCTCGAAGCCAACATCGTCGACTGCGCGCCGACCATCCTCACTTTGATGGGATTGCCCGTCCCGGCGGAGATGCAAGGTCGGGTGATGACAGAACTGTTCGAATCCCCGCCGGTTATCAAACAGGCCGAGGCGTCACAAGATACGGTCTTGCCGTCTCGCGCGGGTGATGACGACGAGCCCATTTACTCCGAGGAGGATCTTCAGGCGATCACCGACCGCCTTTCCGACCTCGGCTATTTGGAGTAGCCGCCTTCGGTTTGAGCTTCGTTCGCTCCGGTCGAGGTACGCCCGCCTCAGACCAGTACTTGTCCGCCAGAAGATCCCAAAAACCGATCTCCGTTCGCGGGATGGTCTCCACGAGCTTGCCGTTGACGTATACGGTCGGCGTCGCGTGGACCCCGCAGTTGCCCGCCTCGTCGATGTCCTCATCGATACGTTCAGCCACCTCCGGTGACTCCATCCGCGCACGCAACGCGCGGGCATCCAGGCCGATTTTTTCAGCGAGCCACTCGGGCGTCAACGTTCCTCGCTCCAGATCCGTTTGATACTTGAAGATATAGTCGTGCGCAAGCCAGAACGATTCGGATCCGCCGATGAACCGTGCGGCCTCGGCCATCTTAGCCGCCTCACAAGCGTGGGCGTGGAGCGTCCTGCTGATACGGGGATTGCACGCGGTGTTGAGGGGGTGATGGCGGTAGATGAGCGTCAGCTTGTTGTCGAACAAGGGTTGAATGTCGCGCTCAAAAAAGATCGCAAACCGCTTG
>CAZWWW010000144.1:0-7407 GCA_964637715.1 uncultured Phycisphaeraceae bacterium
AGACGACGCGCTGGCGGAGTTCATCGCCGAGGTGCGCGTGGAAGTCGATCTTTCCGACGGCGTCGTGCGGCGCTTCGAGATGATCGATCCCGACGGCGATCGCACGGTGATCGAGTTTACCAACATGCGCACGAACGTCGGATTGACGACGAAGGATGTGACGTGGTCCTTCCCGCTGCATACGACGATCGTTCATCCGCTCGATACCGATGACAACCGTAGCGAGGCCGGTTTGGAATCCCATCACCCATGAACCACGCGGTCGCCCACGAACCTCACCCGGCAGCGACAACCATGACCGATGTCCACAGCGAGGTCGTGGGTGCATCGAAGACCAAGCGGTTGGCCCGCGCCTCGGCAAACTTCTGGCGCGAGTTCATGTACTTTTGGGCGAGCCGCTGGCCTCGGTTGGTACTGCTCACGCGACCATTCTTTTTGTTCTTTGCGTTTCGGTTTTCCCATGCGCTGCGTGACGGACCCACGGCGAACGCGCGTCGCTTTCTGGGACCTGACGCCGACGAGGCGCAGGTCGAACGACTTCGTAGAGCCATCGTGCGCAGCGCCTACACGAGTATCTACGAGCTGGGTCGCGCCGCCCGGTCCAGCCCGGCGCAGTTGCGGGAATGGGTTGAGCAGGTCGACGGTGCCGAGCACTACCACCAAGCCCGTGCGTCAGGAAACGGGGCCATTCTGGTTACGGCTCATCTAGGTCCGTTCGAGGTGGGGATGTCGGCGCTGGTGCCTCACGAACGGCGTATTCACGTCGTGTTTCAGCGCGACGACCGCGCAAGTTTCGACCGGCTGCGGTCCAAGCTGCGCACTCGGCTCGGCGTTGTGGAAGCGGCTGTTGACGACGGATGGTCCATCTGGGGTCGTCTGCGCGACGCCCTGAAGGCTGACGAGGTTGTCTTGATTCAAGGGGACCGTGTGATGCCGGGGCAGCGCGGTATCTCCGTGCCGTTTCTGGGGGGGCATGTGCTGCTGCCGACGGGTCCGATCAAGCTTGCCATGCTTACCGGATCGCCGATCATTCCTGTTTTTTCGGTGCGTACGCGCGTGGGGCGCTGCCGCGTCATTATTGATGAGCCGCTAGCCGTTCCCGCAACCCCGGCACCGGTAGATGAGCATCATCCGACGCTGCTGGCAATCGCTCGGGCCATAGAACGGCAGGTAGCTGCCCACCCGGATCAATGGGCCGTGTACGAACGGGCGTGGCGCGAAGATCGGGCGTGCGACTGACGGCGTGTCATCGGGGGCGATGGGAATCAACCACAAAGACAATATCGTTATCACCGGCGCGGGGTTGGTTACCTGCCTGGGGCTTGACTGCGAAACAACCTGGAAGGCGGTCAGGGCGGGACGGTGCGGGGTTGCGCCGTTAACGGCCATCGAATCACCCCTTGATTCCGATCTGGGCGGCGGTGAAGTGCACGTCGACGCCGAAGCGTTCGGCTCCGGCGTTCCGCGCGAAGTCGGGTTGCTGCGTCGCGCGTGTGATGAGGCGCTGTGCCGTGCCGGTATTGAGCACCGTTTACCCTGTGAACCGCAGCGATGTGCGGTTGTACTGGGCACGTCGCTGCACGGCATGCGCAACGGCGGGGCGTTTCTTCGCGGAGGAGATGCGAACGATCTGCGCCCGTTCCTGGCCGGCGCCACCCTGTCGCTGGCCGTGGATGGTCTGTCGGCAGCCGGGTTCTGCGCGACGACCTGCTCCGCCTGTTCGTCGGGACTGGCAAGTGTCACGCTGGGGCACTCCCTGCTGCAGAACGGCGATGCGGACCTGGTAATTGCCGGCGGGTACGACCCCATCAGCGAATACGCCTACGCCGGGTTCAACGCCCTGCGGCTGGTCAGTCCCACCGACCTCCGTCCCTTTGCCGCCACGCGAGACGGTATGAAGCTGGGGGAGGGGTACGCCGTCGTCGTGTTGGAACGCTCAAACGACGCCCGGGCGCGCGGCGCGGCACCGTTGGCGCTCATAGCGGGTTTCGGGGAGTCGTGCGATGCGTATCATTTGTCGAAACCGCATCCCGAAGGTGCGGGCGCGGCGGCTGCGATGAGGATTGCACTCGACGATGCACGGCTTTCGACGCGCGAAGTGGACATGCTCGTCGCCCACGCCACGGCCACGCCGGACAACGACGCATCTGAACATGCGGCGCTTGCGCAGGTGTTCGCGGATCGACTCCACCATATCCCGATCGTTGGATTCAAGAGTCACCTTGGTCATTCGCTCGGCGCAGCCGGGGCGGTGGACTTGATCCTTTCAGCCTTGGCGATTCGTGACAAAATGATACCACCGTGCGCAAACGTGGCAGCGGAGGACAACGGGTTTGATGACCTTTTGGTGAGCTGTGGAACGCCACGACGACGCAAGCTACGTTACGTCCTGAACACCTCGCTCGGTTTCGGAGGGGCGAACGTTTGTCTGATCCTCGGTGCCCCGGAAACGATTTCCTGCACGACGGCGTCACCGATCATCAGGCACCGGGAAGCCGCGGATCGTGATCCGGTTATCACCGGCGTCGGCGTCGTGCTTCCCGGTGCGATATGTAATGACGCCTTCGTGCGGCTCATGATGGCGGAAGAATCACAGGGGTATGAAGGGGCGGGCGGGGCGATCGAGTCGGGACAGTATGCCCATCTGGTGAACGCCCGCCGAACGCGACGCATGAGCAACTACGCCCGCTTGGCTCTGGCAGCGACGAGCGAGGCGTATCGTGACGCGGGTATTGACGACCAACCTGGATTCGGTGAATCGTGCGCGGCCATTGCGGCGACAACCCACGGACCTACGGAATACTGTGAGCGGTTTTACAAACAAATCCTAACCGAAGGGATAGAGGCGGCCAACCCGGCGCTCTTCGCCGAAGGCGTGCCCAACGTGGCGAGTGCGCACTTGAGCACGAACTTTTCGATCAAAGGGTTTTGCCAGACGATCATCGGAACGCGGACCGCCGGTCTGGAAGCCCTGCTGCTGGCGACCGCTCGAATCCGCTCGGGCGTGTGGGATCGCGCGGTTGTTGTAGCGGCGGAAGATAAGACCGATCTGATAACGGATACTTATGCTACTCTGCTTGCGCAGCGTACGGGGTGTGCTTCATCCGACCGCGTGGCGCATGCACTAAGGATCGCGAGCGGTGCCGTGGCCTTGGTGCTCGAATCTAGAAGGAGCGCCGCGGATCGGGGCGCGCGGGTGCGCGGGAGCGTCGCCCGGATCAACGGGGTTTCCTGGTCCGGTTGTACGGCGCGGCAGCGCGTTTCGCGTGCGTCCGACTTGATCCAGCGACTAGGAGCCGTCGATGCGTTGGCGGCGTCCGCAAACGGAACGGTCATCGACCGGCTCGAACGGGCTGCTATTCGTAGAGCTTATCGACACGGCTCGGGCGCATCGAGCCCGGTGCTCGCCACGTTATACGACCGAACGGCGGAGACCTTCAGCGTCGGACCGCTCGCCGCCGTAGCAACCGCGCTTCTCTGTTCAAGGTTTCCCGCGCTATCCGCGATCAAAGAGCGCGAGTCAACGGGCCAAGCGCCCACGAACGCTGTTGGGACTGTTGCGGTTCTCTGTACCGATTACATGGCGGGTGCGTGCGGGGCGGTGGTTCGACGGGCCTAGCGCGTTTCGCGTTTTCGAGCATTGCCTGTTATTCACCTATTGCAGTCTCGGGCCATGCTACCTGATGGACCATCGCTTCGACCGCAGCAGCAGAATAGAGCCTGCTTTAACAGACCGTCACAGCCTATTCTTAGGGTTGGTTGTGGGTGGCATGGGCAAACTTGTTTGCCCGTGACTGCTCCCGGAATAACACGGGCAAGCGGTT
Organism: uncultured Phycisphaeraceae bacterium; assembly: GCA_964637715.1. Taxonomy (GTDB): domain Bacteria; phylum Planctomycetota; class Phycisphaerae; order UBA1845; family UBA1845; genus CAZWWW01. Next base: position 3,825 of record CAZWWW010000144.1, read on the forward strand.
GCTTGTCCATGGCACCCCAAAGACAAGGTGTGACGAAGCACTAGCTCATGACAACGGCGACAAGCACTAGGTCGAGCAGGATGGCCACGATCGCTGCGAACGCCAGTTTGATTCCCGCGGGGATCATCGGCGGATCGGGATACACCAGTCGAAGGGCGTGTTGCCTGATCTGCGGGTCGGCGTGCTCGAGCCCGTTGTGGCGACATTCGGCGATCAGGTCTCCAGCTTGTGTCGCCGTGAGCCCCATGGCCATTGCGTACCGCACGATCCGGCGCCGGCGCGTCGGCGTGAGTCGCCCGTTGCGCAGTTCGTCTTCAATGAGTGCGCGAAAGACGTCCGCCGTACAGATGGAGGGTGGCCCGGGCGCGTCGTTATCGATTGACGTTGGTTGTTCTGAAGACTCTGCGTCCGGCACGTGGCTTCCTCCTCTCCCGTACGTATTCGTTTCCCCGTTTCTGTGACGGCGCGGTCCGCGCACAACCGCCTGTGCTTTGGGTAATCATAGGGCGGATTGTTGACCGGCTCGACCGTCGGAATCAATTCATGGAACGCCGCGCCTTACGGCCTGCGCTTGGCCGGTATTATGGGGTGCATGGACGATGCGTACTGTTTGGTAAGTGATTACCGGAACACAGCGAGCAGGAATGCCTTTTAGCATTTCCCGTATCTGTGCCCCGAGGCGCGCGGGCTTTATGCCCGCGCGATCTTCCCGGTCTCGATGCCGGTTCGTGTGTCCCAGAACCGGCAGATGAACACGATAAATGCTCTAAAAGAGCGGATAGAGAAACGGCGCGAAGGGTGACGAGCTGGCGAAGACGAGAAAGCCGCCCACAATCGCCAGCACCAACAGGAGCGGAACGAGCCAGAACTTTTTCTCTTCCATGATGAACAGGAAGAACTCTTTGACGATCGATTGCTTGGCCATGAACGGTTCGCCGTCTTGGCGGCGGTGGTGCTACACCGACCGCGGTCTTATCTTATGGTTACGCTCTCGCCCGTGTGCAGGCCGGCCTCAAGCGTCACGCTTCGTTTCATCCCGGCTTCGTAATCGACGACATTCGGCTTGGCGGTGACAATGAAGTTGCCGATTACCATCGCATCGATACCGGTATTCACGAAGGTATGATACGCGTCCTGCGGCGTACAGACAATGGGCTCGCCGCGCACGTTGAACGAAGTGTTGATGACCACCGGAACACCGGTAAGCTGTTCGAAGGCTCGAATCAATCTGTAGTAACGTCCGTTGCTCGCTTCGGTGACCGTCTGCACACGACCCGTACCGTCCTGATGCGTCACAGCCGGTATGACCGAGCGTTTCTCCTCACGCACTTTGGGTACGAGCAGCATGAACGGGGCGTCGAGCCCCTCGGGCATCTCGAAGTATTCGTGGGCACGTTCTTTCAGAATAGCTGGGGCGAACGGGCGGAATGACTCACGGAACTTCACCTTCGCGTTAATGACGTCCTTCATGCCCGCATCGCGCGCGTCAGCCAGCAACGACCGCGCCCCCAGCGCCCGCGGTCCAAACTCCAAACGACCTTGAAACCAGCCGACCACCTTGCCGTCGGCGATCAGGCGCGCGGTTCGCTCGATCAATTCCGTTTCGTCGACGACGTGTTCGTAGTCCGCTTCCACGCGACTGAGCGCCGCTCGGATCTGCTCATCGCTGAACTCCGGTCCGTACAGCGCGTGATCCATGCGAAAGCATCGCTTGTTCCCGAGCACCGTATTGTATACATAAAACGCGGCCCCCAGCGCACCGCCGGAGTCGCCCGCCGCCGGCTGGATGAAGATGTGTTTGAATCCCGATTCTTTGAAGATGCGCCAGTTCGCCACGCAGTTAAGCGCTACCCCGCCCGCCAGACACAGTGCCTCCATACCTGTTTCCTCGTGAACGTGGCGGGCGAGTTTGACCATGATCTCCTCAACGACCCGTTGCCCGGAGCAGGCGATGTCACGATGAAACTGGGTCAGCTCGGCCTCGCGTGGACGCTGCGGGGCTCCGAACAGTTCCTCCCATTTCCGGCTGAAGGTGCGGGTTGTGGAATAGGTGTGGGCGAAGTAACGCCGATCAAGTCGAATGCTGCCGTCGTCTTTGATGTCTACCACGCGGTGGAACTTATCGACATATTTCGGATCCCCATAAGGTGCCAGACCCATGACTTTCCATTCGGCGTCGTTTACCTGAAAACCCAAGTAGGCCGTAATGGCGCTGAACAGCAGACCGACCGAATGGGGAAAGCGAATCTCCTTGTGCATCTCAATATCGCAACCGCGACCCACGCCCCAACTCGTGGTGGTCCACTCCCCGACGCCGTCGGCAGTAATGATCGCCGCCTCCTCATAGGGCGATACCAGAAAGGCACTGGCTGCGTGGGAGAGATGGTGCTGGCAATAAAGGATATCTTTGTCGGTGTCGAGTTTTTTCTGGATTTCGTGCCCGATGCGCAGACGGTGACCGAACCATAGGGGAATGGCTTTGAGCCATTGACGGTAGGTTAAGGGCCACTCGGCGAGAATCGTTTCCAAAATGCGGTTGAACTTGACCAGCGGCTTCTCATAAAACACGATATGGTCCACCTCGTTGATGGTGAGACCTGCGCGGTCGAGACAAAACGCGATCGCCTGTTCAGGAAAGCCGTTGTAGTGCTTGCGGCGATTGAATCGCTCCTCCTCGGCGGCGGCGGCGAGTTCTCCGTCGCGCACCAGGGCCGCGCCGGCGTCGTGGTAATAACATGAGATGCCGAGGACGATCATCTACTTTAACTCTTCAACGCATTACCGGGCGCTGTACCCAGGAGCCATGTAGGCGAAGGGGCAGCGCAAAGATTCCTTTGGCTGGCAGTTGATGGCGTCGTGTTTACTAGGCACAGCGGGTTCTAACCCTCCCCAAGCCAGCCGGCGTATCCATACAAGCCGGCGCGTCTGCTCCTGCCACCGGTCGAATACCCAAACTCTTCTCACTGCATTATGTTTCCTGACCATCTGAGCCGCAGGCTTTAGCCTGCGCGAATGTTCGATTCCCCATAATCCAACAGGATCAACAGTACGACCCTATCGGCACGTATAACGAAACGCGGCACTAAAACGGTCGCCCCAGCCGCTCAATCGTTGGTTGGCGGGGCTTATAGTCTTCCCAGTAGCTGCCTTCACTTTTAAGCCGTTTGCGTAGCGGGTCGCCAAATCTTACCACCAACGAAAACCAAGGCAGCAGTACAACGAACAACACCGTCAACATGGCCGTCGACATGACGATCCCCATCGCGTTCGCAACCGTCATCCATGCGACGTACACCGGTCTTGCCGGTCCTGCTGCCAGCGACATAAGCCCGAACAAACCGGCACCCAGCAGCCACAGTGCTACCGCGACTAGCTGCGCACCCGCACCGGTCCAGGACACCAGACCGGGCATCAATCCCTTTCGCCACGTGAGCAGCCAGATCACAACGCCGATCACGCCGAACCCGACTAGCATGGCCCGACCGAACGTGCGCAGATCGCGCGGACTCGGATGGTGGTTGACTTCAAACATGCGTTATGGATCGATTATGCCCTGCTATTCCCCGAACACCTCGGCCGCGTC
>CAZWWW010000145.1:0-7397 GCA_964637715.1 uncultured Phycisphaeraceae bacterium
GACGATCGTAAAGTCAACCGCAAGTGTCACACGGTTGTCACGCACGGGCGTAAACGTCACCGACACGGAACGGGTAGGGACCGCGATGGGGCTGACGTCCAGCTCGAACACGGACGCCCCGCCGACGAGGCGGGCGCTGACCGATCCGCCAGGCACGATCACGTCCTCACTGAACTCGATCGTGATGCTTTGTAGCGCGCTGCCGTCGGTGAGCCACTCCGCCGGCGGCGGGTCCACGGAACTTATCGTCGGCGGCGCGGCGTACAACAACGGCGCGCACACCAACCACGCACCGCACATCGCCAGCAGACGCCTGACTGGACACGAACCATGCCATCCATTCAATGCCACAGCTTTGTCACCTTTTGAGACCCCACGAGCATACCTCGACCCGACCCGGCAGCTCGTTTCGCCGGTAGGCGGCGCATTGAATCGAAGCGGACGGCGTAACACCCCTGTTGGCCCGAGAGAACTGCATCCGTGCGGTCGGGTACCGTCCGCAACGGGGCCGGAAAGCGAATCACCCCAAAAGCGCCCCAGTAACGGTATGGCTCTGAGTATACCTATTCTCGAGCTCCGTGTCGCGTCTCTTTTTCTCGGAACCGGAACCGGATGCACTGCGCGGGCGTCAACGGCGACGCAAGGTTCCGATAATCACGTACAACCGTGTACGCTACGAATCAGCGTCGCTATCGCGCGAAGGCCTGAGCCGGCTCCATGTCCAACCCGAGCCGTTTCATCTTTTTGTACAACGTGGTTCGGTTGATCCCGAGCTGTTCGGCGGTTTTTTGACGATTCCACCCGTTGGACGTCAACGCAGCCACAAGAATCCGACGCTCGGGCGCCTCCAGTGCCTCGCGCAGGGTGCGCGGCTCATAGTCGTCGCGTTCGAGCGGTGCCTGAGTTTCCCTGTCGAAGAGTCTGGGCGGCAAGTCGGCGACCGTTATGTGATTCCCTTTGCACAATACCACGGCGCGTTCGATCGCGTTTTCCAGTTCTCGCACATTACCGGGCCACGTGTAGCACTCGAGGGCTTTGATCGCGTCGTCGTCGATGTCAATGATCGTGCGCTTCATCTGGACGGTGTAATGCTCCAAGAAGTGTCGGGCGAGCAGATAGACGTCCCCGACGCGCTCGCGCAGCGGCGGCATGTCCACGGTAACGACGTTCACGCGGTAAAAGAGATCCTCGCGAAAGCGACCGGCCCGCATTTCCTCTTCCAGATTGAGGTTGCTCGCCAGCACCACGCGCACGTCGACCGATTCGGTCTTGTTGCTTCCCACCGGCTCGAATTCGTGTGACTGCAGGAATCGAAGCAGCTTCACCTGGAGCGCCGGGGACGCGGTCGCAATCTCATCGAGGAAGATCGTCCCGCCGTCAGCCACTTTGAACTTGCCCGGTTTGTTCGCGACAGCCCCGGTAAACGCACCGCGCGCGTGGCCGAACAACTCGCTCTCCAGCAGTGTCTCGGGCATGGCGCCGCAACTCACCTCGACGAACGGCTTGTCACGCCGCTCGCTCTGCTGGTGAATGACCCGCGCGATCAACGATTTTCCCGTCCCGGAAGGTCCCTGGATCATGACGGATACGTTGGTGGCGGCGACGGATTCCACGAGATCGAAGACGCGCAGCATGCGGTAGTCGTGCCCCACGACGTGCCCCATGCCGTACCGGTCCTCCAACCGCTCCTTCAGTGAACGGTTCTCGCGCAGGATGGCCTGCTGGGCTGTCGCACGTTCGATGCACACGCGAAGCTCATCCGCGTCGATGGGCTTGGTGAGGTAGTCGTGCGCACCCATCTTGATGGCTTCGACGGCACTCTCGATCGTGCCGTAACCGGTCATCATAATCGCCACCGCGTTGTTGAACCGCTTTCCGATAAGATGCAACAGCTCGAACCCGTTGCCGCCGGGAATGTTGACGTCGATCATCACCACCGCATCCGCGCGCTCTTCGAGGGCGCTGACCGCTTCATCGAACGAGACCGCGGTGCGTACCTGATGACCGTCGGCGCGCAACAGCATGGCCAGCGAGTCCAGCACGATCCGATCGCCGTCAACGATTAAGATGTCCGCCGTTTCCTGCTTCTTTCTACTCATACCCCTCCACCCCTCGTTTCAGCGATTCCCCGTTGATTCGACTGCGGCACGGTCGGCCTTTCGCATAGCGAACCGTCCGACACGAAACGCCCACTCTCGCGGTCGCTTTGTCGCCGGACCCCGCGACCCGCGGACGTCTTATGATCCGGTCGGTGTCGGTCCGATTCATGCGCGTCAATCCGGAACCAATGTGGCTCACCGGCAACGCCCCCCGTTTCGCTCACTCATCATGGGCGCGAAATCGCCACATTTCCACGGGCGATAACAGCAAATCGGCTGGTCGTGTCGGATAACCGAAAAGAGCGCCGTGCGGATGAGAGGAAGGACCGGTATTCCACGACCTGCAACGGGCACGACGCGAATCACCCGACAAGGTCAATGATTCGCCGGTACAAGCAGCGCGACTGATGTGGAAACGAACCTGTCGTTTCGATGCGAACTGCGTGATCTCGATGTAGTTGGCAGGCGGCGCGCAGGGGCGTCATGGACGGCGCGCAGAGCGGCTCGTACTCCGACACAGCTCGATTGATGAGAATAGTGGGCTGCTATGGACAATCTCGTTTGCCCGTGCGTTTCCGATCGATAACACGGGCAAGCTGCTGCTTGCCCATGCCACCCAAAAAACAAGGTAAGACAAACCACTACAGCAATATCCGTTATTGTGTATCGCCGTATCGAGTTGATTCGCCGGATGGAACGATGATTCGACCGCTACACAGAAATAGAGCTTGCTCTAGCCTCGACGCGCCGTCGGGGTTACCAGTCCTATTCTTGCCTTTTGGCGGTGCGAATACGGCTACCGCTCAAACACGTTCGCCAGCGATCCGATGATCGAGCCTTCGCCTTTTCCGCCGCGTGCCGGAAGATTCGCCAGCACCCGACCGGCCAACCGTGTGAACGGGAGTGACTGCACCCACACGGTACCCGGTCCGCGCAGCGTCGCCAGGAACAGACCCTCACCTCCGAAGATCGCGTTCTTGATCCCGCGTGCCATCTGGATGTCATAATCTACAGACGGTTGAAGCGCGACCAGACACCCCGTATCCAACCGGAGCGTCTCACCGGCGCCTAGTTCGCGCCGCTGAATCGTTCCGCCGGCGTGGACAAACGCGATACCGTCCCCGGTGAGTCGCTGAAGGATGAACCCCTCGCCGCCGAACAAGCCCGTAAGGATTTTCCGTTGAAACGCTATACCGATCTGCACACCGCGGGCGGCGCACAAGAAGGCGTCTTTCTGGCAGATCAATTCGCCCCCGAGTTCGTCGAGGTGCATCGGGATAATCTTACCCGGATAGGGGGCGGCGAAGGCGACCTGTTCGCGCCCGCTTCCGGTAGCTCCAAAGGTCGTGAGAAACAACGACTCGCCGGTGACCATGCGTTTTCCGGCGTCGAAGATTTTGCCAAGGATCCCGCGATCCTCCTTGGAGGGATCACCGAAGACCGTCTGCATCTCGATACCCTCGGTCATGTACATCATGCCGCCCGCTTCGGCGACGACAACTTCACCGGGATCAAGCGTCACCTCGACGTATTGCATGTCGTCACCGAACAATTCGTAGTCGATCTCGTCTGCGCGACGGTGCCCGGTCCGAACCGGCGGGACAGCCGCACGCGCCGCACCTACACCGAGAGAGCCCACGTGCCGGGCTTCCGTCCATTCCGACACCCCCGGACCCCAGACAAGCGTTGCCGGACCACAGCCTGTCTTGATCGCGGCGATGAGCTCATCGCGTGACACCGGTCCGACCGTTTCGTTCCCCTTCGCGTAATACCAGCCATCAACCGCCATAATTCCACTCCCACCTACAAGTCGTAAACATCTGTCCCGTACCCCTTGGCACCTTGTAATCCAGGGTGCGGCTGCGTGCAATGCCGCTCCGATTCTCTACAAGTTCGCCTCTGCTTCGACCACAAGCGTTCGACGCGCAGCCATCTATTGACCGAACCCGCGCCGCGGTAGACCATGCTATCGATGACGCAGACATCCGAAACCAGACCGGTACGCGGCGTGATGTTTGATCTCGACGGAACGCTGGCTGACACGCTCGACGATATCACCGACAGCCTCAACGCCGCGTTTGATGCCTGCGGCTATGCGCCACTAACCTCAGGCAAAGCTCGACAGTTGATCGGGGCGGGTCTGTCGACTTTGCTCCAGCGGGCCTCGAACGAAACGGACGCCCAACGGCTCGATGAGCTCGTCCATCGCTATCGAGAGGAATACCGCCGGCGGCTGATGGAACGAACCCGTCTTTACGACGGAATCCCCGATCTCCTCGACACCTTAACCGCCCGCAATACGATCATGGCCGTGCTCTCCAACAAACCTGACGAGTTCACCGCTCCAATCTGTTCTGCATTGCTAGGACGCTGGTCATTCGTGCGCTTTCAGGGATCACTACCCGATACACCCCGCAAACCCGACCCAACCCTCGCGTTGCAGCTCTGCAAAGACATGGGCCTGGCACCCGGCGATGTCGTGTTCGTCGGGGATTCCGATGCCGACGTGGATACCGCAAGAAATGCCGGTATGATCGCCGTCGGCGTGACTTGGGGATTTCGTGATCGCGCCCACTTGGTGGCCGCCGCGCCCGATGTCGTCGTGGAGACACCGGCCGCATTGATCGACTGGTGTCAACGATACCCGTTTGCCACCGGTTATTGCTAACGTATAGGCGTTTTTTGAGCGGGCAACCCGCGCATCCCATTATCGTATGTTTACCACTGATAGCGATACCTCCCCGTGCACCGAGCATGTCAACGTTCTGCACGCACCTCTTATCCGCTTTGCACATCGGCCACGATTCTCGCTCGCCCTCATCTGGGTGATCGCGCTGGGCATCTATCTTGTTGGCGCGGTTCGACAGTCATCACACTTGAACCTGAGCGCCACAGCCGGCGGACAATACCCGTATCTCCTTTACGCCAAAGGAATGGGCGAGCAGGGCGTGTTTACCTATGTCGGCGATCGCAATCGGATGCCCCTCTACCCGGCCATGCTGTCATTGGTCTACGACAAGGATTGGTCGACATTCGTAGCCCGCTCCAAATGGTTCGCCATTGGAACGTCGCTCCTGTTCCTGCTAATCGTAGTCGCAGTCCTCTATTACACATTGCCGACTTGGCCTGTCACTGCGATAGGTCTCATGGCTGCCTTTCTCGTCTACCTCCCTAAATCATCCTTCGTCCAGGCGGAACTCGCCTATTACGCGCTGTTGCTATGCACTTGCGTGGCCTTTTGCGCACTGCTTCCGAAGCCGACCTGGCGACGTTCCGTTCTTGCCGGGACCCTGGCCGGGGCGACATTTCTTACCAAAGGATCGGGATTGGCGATCGTGTTCGCCTTTACTGCCACCGTGATCGTGGCATCTGGGCCTGCACTTGCTCGTGCGATCGTGCACGCTAGGCGCAATCGCAATGTGGCTTTTCGGTCTGACGGATATGGCAAATGTCTCGGCTGCGCCGCCCTGTCCGTCGGCGTGTTCCTGGCCGTTATTTATCCATACCTCGCCACCAATAAAGAGCGCTATGGCCATTGGTTCTATAATGTCAATTCCACGTTTTTCATGTGGTGTGACAATTGGCCGCAAGCTACGGCGTTCGCAGCGGAGTATGATATAGCGCACCAATACCCGCATGCTCGGGCAGCGAGCATACCGGGGCCGGTGAACTATTGGCGCACTCACACGCTGGGCCAGATTGCACGGCGGTTCACTTACGGCTTGTCCACACTGGCGCGACTCGCCTGGCATGGTGCCTATCTGAAATACCTTATCGCCTCCGCGCTGGTGTGTATCTGCGTCTTGATCCGGCGCGTCCGCAACGGGGAAGGGCTCGACAAGGACGAACGCATTACGGGGCTCTTAGTGCTCATCGCCGGAATGGGCTACCTGATTGGGTATTCGTGGTATGTGCCGATTGGTTATGGTGCCCGGTTTATCCTGTCGTTAGTCATCCCGTTAACACTCTGGATGTGGTGGCTGAGCAGCAATAGGAAAACCTGCACATCCCAGGGAATGAAAAGTAAAAGCGGCTTACGACGAATATGGGCGGGCGCGGCGTTGGACAAAAAAGTGGCGATCTGCCTGATCCCCTTGTTGCTCGCCGAGGGCGTGTATGCCTCTCTGGTTCGTGTGACACGACCGCCGCCGCAGTTCGTCAGGTTTTATTACAATGAGTCCGTGGAGCGATTGCGCGCGGGCGATGCCGAAGAAGCCGAGCACGGGTTTCGCGGTGTCGCCCGGCTGGATCCGAACGCCGGTGCGCCGCGCCGCGACCTTGGTATGATCGCCCTCTCCGGCGGACGTATCGATGAAGCGGTCGCGTGGCTGGAGCAGGCAACACAGGTGGAGCCGGATAACGCCGACGGATGGAACAGCCTGGGCGGTGCCTACCTCGCCGCCAAACGGGCGCACGCCGCGATTGCCGCATTCGAGCGCGCTACATCATTGGATCCTCACAACGCCATAGCGTGGTTCAATCTTGGAGGCGCCTACGCGCGGATCGGGGCCCGCCACAAAGCGCGCGCCGCGCTGGATCGTCTGCGCAAGCTGAATGATTCCTTGGCCACTCGACTGGAAAAACTACTCGAAGAGTAGTGCGTTGTCACACCTTGTTTTTTCGGTGGCATGGGCAAACTTGTTTGCCCATGCCACCCACAACGAACCCCAAGAATAAGCTGTGATGCTGCAGTTGAGGCCCCGCATCCGCCCGGAGCCCAACGATATGGCCAACCAGGAGCATTCTCTACGTTCTTGGATGGCAAATGTGGTATAGCAAGGCAACGCAGGTGTGATTATGTGACAGGCTGCTATACTTCGTCGCGTGATATTTCGTACTTCTTGATGCGGTAGCGCAGGTTGTCGCGACTTATACCCAGGTTCTGAGCCGCTTTCGTTTTATTCCAATGGCTCTCGCGCAGGGCCTGAATAATCATAGCCCGCTCCGTGTCTCGCAGGTTTTTGGGCGAGGCGGAGGGGCGATGCGTGCCCACTGGATGAGCCTGTGCGCCGCTGGTTAGTTCCGGCGGCAGATGATCGGGCAGGATATCCGTACCGTCGGCCAGGAGCACCGCCCGCTCGATCACATTCACGAGTTGTCGGATGTTGCCGGGCCAATCGTAGGCCATCATAAAGTCGCGCGCCTCGGTGGATACCGTCCGCGGACCTACACCGAGCTGAATGGCCGCAACGGACGTGAAATGTTCGGCGAGGGCCGGTATGTCGGTGCGGCGTTCGCGCAGCGGGGGTATGTGGATCGGGAACACGTTTAACCTATAGTATAAATCATCACGAAACT
>CAZWWW010000146.1:0-7387 GCA_964637715.1 uncultured Phycisphaeraceae bacterium
GATTGCACAGCGTCGTGTTTGTGTGCATCTGTCGCATCTACGGTCAGGCGGCTGATCTGGCGCCTCTTGTGTTTGCGGGCGCGGTGTTGCTGGGTGTTTCGCTGACACCGGTAATCCCCTCCGTCTTGCCAAGGCGTCGTGCCATCGGCTTGTTGATTGTCAGTCTGCTAACGGTTAGCGTGGTGTGGCACATGGCCAACGTTCCGGCGCGCTGGTCCTTGGGACGGGATGCCGATGCTTCGGCTTTTCTTGATACGCTTGATCCGGCCACGTTGCCCCGTAATGCGCTGGTTTTGACCGGTTGGTCGAGCGCTGCGCCGATGTGGTATGCCCGGTACGCGCTAATGGATCGTTCCGATATCGTCATTCTCAGTGGTGAACAAGGTCAATGGGACCGATGGTGTCGTGAGATCGGCAACCGCCCCATGTTTTTGGTCCCCAAGATATCGAAGTGTGGCGATCGACGCCTTGAGCCGTACCGCAACGTCTGGCGTGTTCTACCGCTGCACGGCGAGCATGATAGATAAACAAACGATCCGTGGCCGGTACACCCACCCATCACGAACACGCGGGCGACGAAGTTCAGACGCGCGACCGCCGATCCGGCGATGAGCCATCGCTGTCCGGTACGTTTCGCGAACCGTCCCGAGAACCTCCGTGTTGGCGACCTTTACGGAAGATTGACCTGCTTGTCGGCGGGGTAACTCTGTTGGTCATCGCCGCCGTAACATGGCCCCGTTTGCCGCCGGGGGTATGCTTCGGAGATTCCGGCGAACTGCAACTCGCGGCGATCACACTGGGGATCACCCACGCCCCCGGTTACCCGATCTACGCATCGCTGGGGCATCTGTTTACCCTAATACCGGGCGTTGACGGCGCTTTTATGGTTTCGCTGGCTTGTTTGGCGTCGGGGCTTGTGGCGCTTTGGTTCTGCTTCGCGCTTCAGGTACGACTCGGCGTGAGCGCAGGCGTCGCCGGCGCGTTGACCCTAGCACTGGCCGCCCACCAGCGCACGTGGATCAACCTGATTGCGCCCGAGGTATACGCACCGACGCTCGCGTTTCAGGCGGGATCGACCTATCTGCTGGTCAAGTATGCGTGCCTCGATCGATCGCGCGACCTCAACGGGGCGGCTGTGTTGTTCGGTGTGGCTGTGGCGAACCGACCGCCGGTGATCCTGAGTCTGCCGTTTGTCGTGCTGGCGTGGTGGCTCGCGCGGCGCCAACACCCGCCGTCGGGTTGGGGCGGGCACGCCCGGTCTCTCGGTGTCTGCGCGTTGTGCGCGTCGCTGCCCGGATTCTACGCGCTTGGTTACCTGTATGTGCGCGATGCGAAGTCAACCCCATACGATTACATCGAATTGCACGATACGGAGTATAACCAAGTGCCTGATCTTGACGCCGGGTTTATCGCCAAGATCAGGCGCGTATGGTGGCACGTCAGCGCCCGCGAGTTCAACTACGCCATAGGGAACACCGCCAAAGGGGTTTGGAACAAGCTACGCTGGCTGCGGCGGGAGTTCTTTCTTTATCAACCGGTGGCGTTTGCGCTGTCGATCGCGTTGGCGCTCGCCGGTGTGTGGACCCTGCGCACTCGTGCGCCGGCGGCGGCCGCTCTCTTGCTCGGGATGATCGCAAGCGACCTTGTTTTTCTCTGCGCGTATCGAATGTGGGGCCAGGCGGCTGACTACATGCCCCTGTTGTGGTCGGTCATCGTACTGCTGGGCGCATCCACCACGATCGTTTTTCGTGAGGGTCGACCCCGATTCGCCGCGCAACTGGGATTGGTCGCCTGGGCGGTCATGGGCGCGCTGACCGTAACCGGCCACTTCGCCGGACCCCATGCCGCGCTCGCGGGCGACGCCGTGCCATTCGTGCGTCAACTGGATCTGGCCACGCTACCTAAAAACTCCGTGGTTTGTGTCGCCTGGCCGGAAACGCCGGCGGTGTTTTACGCGCGATATGTCGATACGCCGCGAGAAGACGTTGCGATTGTAGCGGCGGCGACGGGCAACTGGGAACGTATGCTCATACGCTACGAAGGGCGGCCCATCTTCGGGGCGTCGTTAAACACATTGCTGAAGCGCTATCGGGCTGTGCCGTTTCGCAATATCTGGCGGCTTGAACCGCGCGACAAATGAAGGGACTCATGGACTCGACGACGCGCACGCCGCATACGTCAGGATGAAGGTTGGGCGAGACGTAGGCCGCTCAGGATCAGGCTCACACACAGTTCGTCCTATCCGCCCACGCGATTCTTTTTCCAATACCCGTACAACCGCACAACCAACTCGCGAATGTCGACGCGATCGGTCTCGGGATCAACGAGAATGTCGGCGAACCGGTCGGCGTCCGGCTGGGGACCCATGCGGTCTTCGATCACATCAGCAATGCCCCGACGGTCGATCGTGGAGCCTTCAAACAATCCTTCTACACGCGGCATGACTTTCTCTCTCTTTGAGTTCTTTCTTACCTCTCGTCCAATCCATTATTGTCTTGCTCAAGTTGCGATACGATCCGACCCGCAGGCCTCACCGCGTTCCCATTCTTTAGTGCCTGTCGTTTTTGCGTCAACCCTTCGGCACCAACAGAGGTTCGACCGCGTACGTGACAGCATCGCCGGCGCGCGACTGACTACGGTTTCGCCGAATAAACGACCTTGCCGCCGACGACGGTGAACTTGACATGGATCATGCCCAGTTGATCCTCAGGCATCGTAAACGGGTCGTCGGACAGAACCACAAGGTCGGCCAGTTTCCCCTCTTCTATCGTACCGAGCTCACGGTCGCGCCCGATCGCTTTTGTCGGCGCGACGGTGTAGGCGTAAATCGCCTCGGCGACGGTTAGTGAATGAGACGTCAACCAGATCTTGCCGTCGAGCGTTTTCGCGTTCACCGCCGAATCGATCCCCGCAAACGGATCGAGGTCCACGACGGGCCAATCCGTACCGAAGATCAACAGCGCTCCGCTGTCCACGAGTTGGCGATATGCATAGGAGCCTTTTAATCGATCCGCGCCGATCGCCTTCTCCGCGTAGCGACCGTCGTCCGCTTTGTGCATTGGCTGCATCGATGCGACCACGCCGACGGCGGCGAAACGCGGTATGTCCGCGATAAGCAAATGCTGGGCGTGCTCGACGCGCGGCCGCGGCGCGCCCTTTCGGCGGATCGACGCCCGGGCGCGCTCGTAGGCGTTAAGCAATAAATGATTCGCCTGATCGCCGATGGCGTGAACCGCCGGTTGTAACCCGTGACCGATGAGTGCGGCGATATCCGAGCCGAACGCGCTGGAATCGGCCCACGCGGTCAATAGACCTCGTGGATAGAGCGCGTCAGGCGCGGCGTCCGTATAGGGCTCACGCATAAAGGCGGTCCGACTGCCGAGCGAACCGTCCATATAACCCTTGAGTCCCGCAATACGAAACATGGGACCGTGCGACCCGAACGGAAGCTGTTCCATCGCGCTCGACCACCCGTCGTATTGGGGATACGAGGTAATGCGCACGGTGAGCGATTTGTCGCGCGCAGCCTTGATAAACACCGGCACGTCGTCCGGATCACTCATGTCATGCACGGAGGTGATTCCGAGTTGATTGGCATACCCCATCGCCCGTTTGAGCGCCGCAAACCGCTGAGCGCCTGATGGATGCGGAATGTGACGACGCACCAGACTCATTGCGGCGTCTTTCAAGATACCGGTAGGCTCATGGGTTTTCGGATCGCGAACGATGACGCCGCCTTTGGGATCGGGCGGACCGTTTGCGTCAATGCCTGCGCGCTTCAACGCCGCCGTGTTGACCAGGGCCTGATGTGCGTCCATCCGCAAAAGAAACACCGGCGTGTCGCCGGTGGCCGCATCGATCCACACGCGCGTCGGTGATTCGGGTCGATCCCAGCTTTCCACACTCCACCGACCACCGACCAGCCAGCCACCCGGTTTCGTTCGCTTAACCGCACGGGCGATGGTCTGGATAAACGCAGCTTTGTCGCGCACGTTCCGCAACGCCAACCGGTCCAACTTAAACCCACCGCTGACAATGTGCGTGTGGCTATCCGAAAAACCCGGTATGATGCGGTGCTTGGCGGCGTTGATGATCTTGGTACCCGGACCGATAAAGGGAAGCATCGCCCGCCCGTCGCCGACGGCTACGATCCGATCGCCGACGATGGCCAGAGAGGTGGGCTCGTTGCCGATGTCAGGCGCGGTCGGCCCCTCGGCGCCCGTCCAGATGCGACCATTCATAACCGCCAGATCGGCGAGACGGGTGGTTTTGATCGCGTCCCCATCCTGCTGCGCGGCGGCCAGCGACGAACACGCCAGTACAACACATAGGGCGCACCCCGCCAAGCATCGTCTTAGAGTCAATTCGATCTTGGACCAACATCTCATCATGAGATCGTTCTCTGCAACACCACGTCAACCATTGGCACGCCTACATGGCATCTAACCGCAACCGCCCTATACTAACCTCAGTTGATCGTGAACCCAACCTCCCGTGTTGATGCGGCGGACATTCCCGCCAAGCGAGGCTAGAGCAGCGCCGGGCATTGTGTAGCAGGCCAACCCGCTTCAATCCCCCCTTCCCAAGGGTGGGAGCGCAGGACGGCCCGCTACCCGAAAACCGACCTTGCCGTCGCGTACACACGGGTACCCGGTCTCGTTCGCTAGAGTAAGCTCTCTTTTTGTGTAGCGGTCGAATCACCGTTTTATCCGGTCATTCGACTCGATGCGACGATGCACAATAGCGGACAATGCTATAGAACATTTATCGTTTTCAGGTGCCGGTTCTTGGACACCCGAACCGGCATCGAGACCGGGAAGATCGCGCGGGCTTAAAGCCCGCGGCTCGGAGCACAAAAACGGGAAATGCGCTAACGGAGTATAGGTACCATGCGAAACGCCTCGAACCGCATCCGACGTACGGTCATCCACGAGGCGACGTTGCCGTGCGACGTGCCGCTCAATGAGTTGGACATGGATTGGCTACGCCGGCGATTCTCTACGCTCTTCGACGAGGCGGCGCTGGCGGTGAATCGGGCCGGGTACGATTTGGATGACGTGGTGTTCGACCGCTTTATCGCCTACGAACACAAGGGCGCTGAGCCTGTCGAGGTCGCCTTACCCTCGTTGACCGATCCCACAGCCGTGGTGAGCGCGGTTCCCGCATCGCCGGATGAGGGTCACCACGAGTCTGCCCGACCGCCCCAACCCCGGATCGTCGCCCTACGCGTCGTCGTGATTCTCGAACAGTGGTAGGCGTGCGCATTGTCGTGGGTGCGTGGCAGCCTAGTGCTTTGTCACACCTTGTTTTTCGGGTGGCATGGGCAAGCAGCAGCTTGCCCGTGTTGCCGGCGGGGCAGTCACGGGCAAACAAGTTTGCCCATGCCACACACGACGAACCCTAACAATAAGCGGTGACGCTGCACCAGTGAGACGGCGCTATTGTGTTCGAGACAGGAACCCGACACTGGAAGCGAACATGCGTTCGGTGTCAGCGGGCTGCCACTCCTCCTCTTCGGCTTGAAGATCAGCGAGGTTCGCCAGGCACATCGGGCAGCCGACGACGTCCACATGAAACTGCGTATAGCTTCGCCACGGATCATCCAACACGTCGAGTGAATAGGAACCGAGCGTGCTGCGTTTCAAGCAGGTTAACCGGTGCTCGCGCCACACCCGCGCTACGGTGACGTCCGCGCGATCTTCGTCGAGACAGGACAGCGAGGCGGGTTCGCGTGCGCCGAGATATTTTTGTAGCTTTTGAATGGCCCGGAACTTGATACCGGCCACGGCTTTTTGATCGAACCCGAGCAACTCAGCCACGTCAAGATTGCGTTTCCCCCCAAAGAAGATCAGCTCGATCACCTGCAGGTCGTCGAATGAACCCCGGTCGCGCAGCTCGTGAATAAGCTGGCGTAGAATGGCCGCGAGCAACCGTTCCTGTTGTTGCTGGGCCTCTTCCTGAATCGCGATGCCGCTGGGGGTTTCCTCCGTACCGGGCGCGATGCGGTCCCACCACTGGTCCGCGTCCGCCGGTTCGGATACGGTCTTGAGCTTGCGCTGTCTCAGCACGTCGTACAGCTTATACCGCAGGATCGTGAACAGATACGTCTCGAGCGAACGCGTTTCGTCAAAGTTTCCCAGCGATTGCAGAAACCCGACGAACGTTTCCTGCACCAGGTCCTCGGCGTCGCTGAGACTTGAGGTTCTGCTGCGGGCAAACGCCAGCAAGCGACCGCTGTAGCGTTCGATCAACTGGCGCCAGGCCGGCTGATCCCCCGTCCGAATCTGCGTGACGAGAAAACGATCCCCTGCGTCCGCCGATGCCATGATCCTAATCCACGAGGTCAGTAGGACTGCGCAGGTCTTTTTGTAGCGCGGATGTCAATCCTGTACGATCCGTTTCGGTACCAAGACGTTCCGGATGACCGGGCGCTCACCAGGCAAACCGCACGACGAACGCCGAATCACCGTCGCAAGTTTCAAGACGGTCTGTTCCGCAGACTTTGGACTACGCAATCGTTCAACGCTCCGCACACTGACGTGACCACACCGTGCGACATCAGGTACAGCAACCCATGAATCGCTCTGTCCGTGCCAACGCATGGGCTCATCATCCAGAAACGGCGCTCAAGGGCTTGAAAAACGGACGCCCTATGCGCTTCCGGTCCTTGCTCCGGCCAAGGATTGTCGGCGCTGTCTATTCGCCTTGAAAACGCTCGATGGCTTCGTACACCGCGTCCGCTTTATCCGCGGTGATAACGGCGCGACGAAACTCCTCGTTAAGCCAGAGCCGGCTGATGCACGCCAGCGCCTGGATGTGCGGACCGGTTCGATCGACCGAGCTGGCCAGCAGCACGATAAGATCGCAGGGTTTACCGTCCACCGAGTCAAACTCGAGCGGCTCTTGGGGCTTACCGATAGCCATCGCCAGTCCCGAGCAACTCGGGCTCTTTCCATGCGGAACCGCCAGGCCTTTACCGATCCCGGTGGAACGGGTTCGTTCTCGAGACAGGATCGCTTCCAGCACGGCGTCGCGATCGTCGATCTTGCCGGCCTTGTGGAGAACGTCTACCAGTTCGGTGATCGCCGCGTTTTTTTCGTTTGATTCCAGCGGAACGCGTACGCAACTTTTGTCAAGAATGTCAGTGATTATCATGGTTGCTTGGTCATGCAGGCCGTACGCCCCTCCCCGATTCATTCAGATGCCTATTGTTTGCCGTCTCCGGGCACGTCTCGCGCGGTTGCGTGAGAAGTGTAGTCCGATGCCCTCCATCAAGCAACCGACCGGGCAAGCGTGGATCGTACCGGGTGCGCGACAGGATCGGCGGTCGTAAAAAACGGTAGGGCAGGTCGTTCTTTCGCCCCAAGGCGGAAGGTTGACCTGCCAT
>CAZWWW010000147.1:0-7362 GCA_964637715.1 uncultured Phycisphaeraceae bacterium
TCACACCTTGTTTTTGGGGTGGCATGGGCAAGCAGCAGCTTGCCCGTGTTGCTGGTGGGCAGTCACGGGCAAACAAGTTTGTCCAGGCCCCCCAGAACGAACCCTAAGAATAAGCTGTGGCGCTGCACTAGTCTTCCGATTGGGCAATGGACACGGCATCGGTGGCCAGGTCGCCCGGCATGGGTTCGTGGGTGGAACGTATTAGCCGCCCGGCGCACTGGTTCGGGTTGACCACGTTGACTTTCACGTCGCCCACATATTCCCCGCCGCGATGCAGCACGAACACCATGTCCTGCTTCACCCCATCCGCCGAACCGACGCTGAGCGTCACAAGGTTGTCCTCGACAGCGAGGACCGAACCACGCACGGGTGATCCCGACGGAGGCGCGAGCGCCTGAACATTCGGTAGCGCCGCACCCGATGGGGACTCAAAAACCGGCGACCTGGATCCCGCCATGGAAAGCCGCTCGTTTTGGGTTTTTAGGATGTTGATCTGCTGTTCGAACTGGCGTTTTTCTTCCATCATAACCACAACGCGAGCAGTCAACTCATTGACCCGATCACTCAGATCAACGTTGCGGCGTTCGAGCTCGATGTTTCGTTTTTCGAGGTCGTCGCGCTGTGTACGGTATTCGCTGCGCGCGGATTCCGTTGCCTGGAGCTGTGCCACCAAACTGGCGTTCATGGCTTCCGAACTGGCATTGCCTGCCTGCGCTTTGGCCAGATCGGCACGGAGTTGACCGCATTCATTCGTTTTTTCAGCCAGCTTGGCCTCTAGTTCGCCGGTCCGGGCAACGTGGAGTTGCACCTGATCGCGTGCGACCGCAAGATCCGCGGCGCTGGCGGCGATCATGTTCCGCAGGTTCGTATCAGCCACACGGGCGTGCTCTTCATAGGTGAGCGCCGTCTCTCGCCAGTTCGTAACCTGCGCGACAACCGAAACGGTCATCACCGTGAAGGCAATGCTGAACACCGCCAGCAACACGACAAATACCTTAGTCAACGTACTCAAGGGAATCTCTCCGTCACGCTGTTCCGCCGCCACACGTTCTTGCGGGTGCGCGGGGTTTGCCAGGCGCGCGTTGGACGGCGTTATGTTACGCTATCCGTATGGAGCGCCCAAGTATCTCTCGTATCCGAACGGGCTCACCTGCCCCGGCAGGGTCGCCACGCCCCCATGCGCCCGCGACCACCTCAACCCCCCAGTACGAACGCACCGGAATCTATAGTCGATGGCGCGTTCTCATGCAACCCCGCCCATACGAACGACCACGGTCAAGACCGTACCAATCGCTGGAACCGGGTAGCGTTGTGAGCGGCGACATCGGGAGTTGGAACGGCGTGCCCTCTACTATAACGCTGGTTGAGTTGTTGAATTATCCTATCCAACGGCTTCATCTCCCGGGTCGTCGGCTACCGAACCGCAAGCTGGACCGGGGCGGTCGCGCGCGGCGAACACCATGGCTCAGAGCACAGAACCGGACAACGCGTCAGCGAAGTTGAACATAGCCCATGAGCTTGTAGGCGAGTCGGGCGGCGAGGAACTCCGTCACCGCCTGACCGGGGATGGGCATGACTTCGACAACGTCCGCCCCGACGACCCGCTTTTCCGCCGCTACGATCTGCAGCAGCCCGGTTACCTGATACCAGTCCAATCCGCCCGGCTCGGGGGTACCGGTTCCCGGTGCATAAGCCGGGTCGAATCCATCTATGTCGATCGTCACATAGACCGCGTCGCCCAATCCGCTCAGCACTCGATCGATCCAGTCTTCGTCAAGGTGGCAATCGCGCGCCGTGATCGGCTCCAACTTTTCCTTTCGCATGAACCGCCGCTCTTCTGACGACACCGACCGAATGCCCACCGGCACCACGCTCGCGCCGAGTTCGAGCACGCGACGCATCACGCTCGCATGAGAATAGGGCGTTCCCTGATAGCTGCTGCGCAGATCGCAGTGGGCGTCAACCTGCAGGACGGAGAGCCTACGGTGTTTGGTCATCACCGCGCGTACCAGACCCGACGTGATGCTGTGGTCGCCCCCGAGCCCGAACAGGAACTTTCCGTCGCGAACGGCTCGTTTGGCGGCCTTGAAAATGTCTTGGTGCATCTTCTCTGGACCGGCCATGTTCGGCGCGAGTGCGGGCAGCGTGCCCACACCGACTTTGTAGGCTTCAAGGCCCGTCTCTTCGTCATACAATTCAACCTGCCGGGAAGCCGCGAGGATCGCGTCCGGTCCGCCGCGCGTTCCGGTCAGGTAGCTCGTCGTTGAGTCGTACGGAATCGGTAACACCGCAAACCGGGCTGTCTCGTAGTCGCCGTGTGGAGATTCGAGACCCAGAAAGTTCGACGAAGGGCTGTTCATTCTGTCCCAATCTTTAGCAAACGGCGCGCCATTCGGTAAACGATGTGGCCTGGGTTTGCCAGCATGACTACGCCGCAAACGGGCCGGCCTTTCTCAAAAATGGGGTTCTTTTCTCAACCTACCCGACCCTATTGATCCGCGACCCGCGCGCTACGTGCTGGAGCAAGCTCACTTCTTGTGTAACGGTCGGACCAGCCTTTTCTCCGGCCATCCGACTCGATACGGCGATACGCAACAACGGACAACGCCGTAGAGCATTATTCCTTCTAATGGGCCGGTTTTTCGGCGTCCGAACCGGAGTAGAGACCGGGAAGATCGCGCGGGCTAAAGCCCGCGGCTCGGTGCACAAAAAACGGGCAATACTCTAATCTGACGAAAACAACTCCGGATATGCCGCAGCCAGCTCCTTGTTCGACGCGGCGGCGTCCTTGAGGGCTTGCGTCATCGAATCGATCCGGCGGTAGAGTCCGCGCGGGCGTCTCGGCGAAACGCGCACCAGCGCGTACTGCGCGATCAGCGGAAAGGAGATCGATGCGCACGAATAGACAACCACGTTGTTTTTGAAGGCGTCCTTGAGCTTGCCCCAGCTTCGTGCTTCTCCCGGCGTTGCCCCTGACAACCCGCCCCAATGCGGTGAGTCGGTCGTAAGCTGCAAAAAGTAATCGTGACCGCCCTTGGATGTGTCCATCAGAATCTGGTGCAGCGTAGGCTGGGTCTGGAGATAGAAGTTTTTGGGCGAACCGCCGCCGATATGCACCACGCCGTTCACGTCGGCATCACGGACGATCGCCGCGGTTTCGATCACGTCTAGCATGGGGTTCAGGTTCACCGCCCGCCCGAACAATTGAGGCAGGATCAGATTCATACCGATCGACGAATCACCCGGCGACGAGGTATAGATCGGCACGTCGTATTTTGCCGCGACAGCCAGTAGGGACCGCTCCGCGTGCGGCGCGTCTTCCGCTACCCGGGTTCCGAGATGGTGGTGCAACTTCGCGCTGGAAAACGGCACCGTCGTATCAAGTCCCTCCATCAACCGCAGAACGATTTTGTCCGTGGCCATCAGCGTGTCCGAACCGCCTATGAATACGTCGTAAATCCGTGCGACGTCATCGTCACCCAGCTCGTTGTCGTCCACGTTCGGCGTTCCCTGCACCATGGGCAGGTCGTACGCCCGGTGGAGATCGTGATACAGGTTGGCGCCGGTCGAGATGATAAAGTCGACAAACCCGGATTCGATCAACGTGTTGAATACGCCGCTCATCCCGATGGGTGTCATGGCACCGGCGAGCGTGATCCCGACCGTTGCGTTAGCTTCAAGCATGCGTTTGTACAGCCGGGCCCCCTCGGCCAAACGTCGGGCGTTGAACCCACTCTGACCGAACACGTTGTCGATCATGTCCGCCACCGACTCGTTGCCGCGCAATTGCAACGGGTCGATCGTCTTACCGCCTAACCAGTCGGCTCGGCGCGGGCCATCGGGCTTGTGCTGCGGTGGGTGAGAATGAGAGGCCATGATATCGCTCGAAGAAGAGACCGGCGTTTCGGCATGCCGATCAGGGAATCAGAACGGCCGCTGCACAGCAGGTTGTCCACAATCCGTTCTTATCACCTTCGACGGTTTGCACGGTCGCCCGCGTATGGATCACCATGCCCCGTGCTTGATAGGTTTCTTTACGTTCGTTGTAGGCTTTGTCCGGATCAAGATCGAACCCGTGGGTCGTCGCCAGCATCGTCGCGGCCATGTCTTCGACGTAGTCTGCACAGGTTTTTTGGGTCATGCCGAAGCCATGGTGCTCGGAGATATAACCATATTGAGACTGATCCGCCGGTCGTGCCAGCCCGATGCCCGCGCAGGCGAGGCGGTTGGGTTCGTTGGTGCGCGTCTCCGCGAGCACGCAAAATACAATCTGACCGGGCGTAAGCTGCTGGATGCCGCGCTGGCGAGAGACGATCTTACAGCCGGGGGGGTAAATGCTGCTCACGCGAACGAGGTTATACTCGGCGATCCCGGCGTGACGCAGTGCTTCCTCGAAGGATTGAAGGTTTTGCCGGTGCTTGCCGGCTCCTTTTGTAAAGAACATCTTCGTGGGTACAAACGATGCATTCATGGCAAGCAACTCCGCGTCAACGTCTACAACCGCGCAGGTATTCGCGACGCGGCATTCTACAACCACGCGGCTTCGCGGCAACCTGCCTGCCTCGATAGCCGGCCATACCCCCTCCAAAAACGTGAGCGCGTCCTGTCGCCGGTACCAACGACGGCAAGACGCCCGTTAACGCCGCACGCTCAAATACGTAAGGTGGGCACCGCCCACCGCGTAATTCGTTGGCCACGCATGAGGTGAGCAATGCCCACTCTACTCGCAGGTTTGGAATGACAAAAAAGGTTAGGAAAGGACCGGGATGACGATTGCGGTTGCAGTTTCAGGGCGCACGAGCGGCGGCGTGATCCAGCGGGCGGCGGGCAACTCGACGAAGGCTATCGATGACGGAGGGATCATAATCGCATCGATGGTCCGCGCTTCGTCGCCGTTTTCGACGGTCACATCCGTAAGGAGAATGAATCGGTCCTTGGTCTCGCGGATGGCGTCGGACGGACGGATCGTGGAGGTGGTTCGGGCCTCAATGTGAAACCGACCGGTAATGCGCGTCCCGTTGAGGAGTGAGACGCTCAACGCGCAGTATTTTGTTCCTTTTTCGACCGCCATATTGTCTGCTCGAAGAACCCCGGTTACTGATTATCGGCAAACCGGGAATCGAACCCCAGTGCTGTGTCACGCCTGAACTGACGCTTGCAATGCTCAGGTTGGTGTGAATATATCCTGCCAACAGTATACGCTATCCCAGCGAATCGGCGCTCTTGGCTCCGACGCCTGGTGCGGTCATAATGCGCATCAAACGGTCTGACATCAATCCCGACGTGCGTACCGCGACGTATCGCGCCGGGCGAACACCCTGGTGGTCCAAGGAGGAACGCACGATGAGCCAGAACACCATTCAAACGCTTAACGGTCTCGGTCAGTCCATCTGGTGCGATAACCTGAGCCGCGGCATGATCGACTCGGGCGAACTGCAACGCCTGATCGATCTCGGCGTTACCGGCGTCACATCCAACCCCACCATATTCATGAAGGCCATCACCACCGGAAACGATTACGACCAGCGGATCGCCGCGCTTCGAGAGCGCGGCGCCGGTCTCATGGGCGTCTACGAAGGGCTTGTCATTCCCGACATCATCGATGCCGCTGACGCCCTTCGACCCGTGTATGACAAAACGAACGGGCAGGACGGCTATGTAAGCCTCGAGGTCAACCCGCGTCTGGCGTTCAAACCCGACGCGACGATCGCTGAAGCCAAACGCCTGCACGCCGAGATCGATCGCCCTAATCTGCTCATCAAGGTACCCGCAACCAAGCCGTGTCTACCGGCCGTCGAATCGCTCATCGGTCAGGGTATCAGTGTCAACGTTACGCTGATTTTTTCGATCGCGATGTACCGCGAGGTGATGCAGGCCTATCTGAACGGTCTACGCCGGTTGCATGCCCGCGGGAAGGACATTGGGAAGGTCGCCTCGGTCGCTTCTTTTTTCGTCAGCCGCGTTGATACGCTGGTTGACAAATTGCTTGACGAGCGGCGTGCCAAGGGTGTGGCGGTCGATCATCTCAAGGGCGGAGCGGCTATCGCGAACGCCAAGCTCGCCTATGTTCGTTTCCAGGAGGCGTTCCACCCGAACGGTCCCTTTGCTGAACTGGCTCAAGCCGGCGCGCATGTTCAGCGACCGTTGTGGGCGAGCACCAGCACCAAGAACCCCGACTACCCCGATACGCTCTACGTCGACAATCTGATCGGTCCCCATACGGTCAACACGCTTCCGCCCGCAACCATCGACGCGGTGCTCGATCACGGGGCGACGTCGGTAACCATTACCGAGGGCGTTGATGCAGCGCGCGGTCTACTCGCCGGGATCGGCAATCTCGACATTCACATGAAAGACGTGACCGACCAACTCACCAGAGAAGGCGTCGAGGCGTTCACGGAGTCGTTCGAGGCGTTGCTCGCCAACCTGGAAACCAAACAGGCTACGCTGGACACGGTCAAACCGTAAGGCCCATCGTTCCCTCAAAGCCAACGAGCGCCGCGGGCATCGTGGCACCGTGTTTGCACTGGCGCCCCGCCCGTCTGAGGCGCGTGCTGCAGCCTTCGCGATTGCAGGTCGCCGTATCGGCACGGCTTGATTGACTGTTCCACAATGACCGCGCTGAGTCATCAGCCAGGTGCAAGGGATCGGCACGGGAGTAAGAGGGTCGATCCGATCGCGGTACTTTGCCGGCATCGATGTGATTGGAACGCGACTACGCAACTTTGTGCGTGCCCGAGTCTTCAGGCTCAAGGGATCCGGCTTGAATGGCCGATTCACCCTACGCCAGGCGTTAGTTGGGGTGTGCGCCGAGCGTGAACCGACCGGTCTGCCGGTGGGGTGAACCCAAACGAACTGATGCGCCCTATCGCGGCAAGGCGACGCTGTTTCGGACGAAACTCATGGCCGACGTACTGGACCAGAGCGAAGTTGATGCCCTGCTTGCGGCGGTGGCCACCGGCGGCGTGGAAAACGCTGCCAATACCCCCACCCACCGTTTGCGTCGTCCCGACGTCGAAACCCACACCTACGACTTCAAACGCCCGGAACGTGTAAGTAAAGAGCAAATGCGGGCGCTGGAGGGCATCCACGAATCGTTCTCTCGCAATTTCGGGGCTTCGCTCTCGGGCTATCTGCGTACTATCGTCGAGGTGCGCGTCGCCACAGCCGAGCAGTTGACCTACAACGAGTTCATCCACTCGCTCCCAAACCCGACAAACTTCAACCTACTCACCGCCGAACCGCTCGAGGGTCAACTGTGCCTCGAAATCAGCCCGCTGATTATTTACCCGATCATCGACCGTCTGCTCGGCGGCTCCAACTCCGAGCTGTTCATCCCGCAGCGCCCGCTCACCATGATCG
>CAZWWW010000148.1:0-7342 GCA_964637715.1 uncultured Phycisphaeraceae bacterium
CCCGCACAGGTCTATGCGTTGTGAGACCACTACGCTACAGGCACGCTAGCGAGACGCCCTCTACGCGATAAAGGGATCCATAATCCCTCCCCGCGCCATCGCAAAGACCGATCTGACCTACGCGCTGGTCTTGTTGCCCTTGGCGGCGGACTTACCGTCGCACGGACGGGCACACACCGCCTGGAAGAAGGCCGAGCACAGTTCCGTTCCGCGCGTCGTCGCTTTGTTGAACGCATCGACATTCGTGCGAAACGCATCGAACGTGGCGTCCATCGCTCGGCGGGTACGCTTGTACAGATCGCCTTCCTCGGGACGGGTGACGGCTTCGGTGGCCGTCCGAAAAGCGTCCATGTTCGCGCGGAACGCCGTGTCACACGTCTGTGCGGCCGTCTCAATGTTCTTGCCAACAAACGGCCCGAACTCGCGGACGGCATTCTGCCCGGTAGCAAAAAAGCTATCGAAGCCCGAGGGGTTGTTCTTGGTGGCGTCGGTCACCGTCTTGGCCCAGGTTTCCTGAGTGCGGCGACCGGCATCAAACGTCGCACGAAGGCCCTCGCTCCAGCAGTCAAACATCTTCGTCATCGTTTCTTTCGTTTCAGCTACCATGATTACGATCCTGTTCTCTCGATACGCCGTTGATCGATTTCACGCCGGTACATCCCGGCGATTAGTGGTTCCTTCACCGATAAGTATACATCAGTTGTGCGAGTGCGTCAAGCGTTTTTTGTGCAAACGCATAAAGTGTGCGTGTTTTCGTAACATACTGTCAATAAAATCGTTATAATATAACCACGGCGGTTCGGTTGACACGTGACCGCACGTGCACTATGTTGACCATGCCACACGAACGGCATTATCGGCCACCCCGTGTTTCGCGTATTCCAGGCGCCGGGGCGGCGGAAACCAAGACGTTATGTGACAGGATCGGCGGTCGTACAAAACGCTCGGCAGGTCATTTTTGGGCAGACGAGAATGAAAGCCCGATGCGGGTAGATTGGCTACCAGTTTGGTCGGGCAGGGTGCCCCGCGACATAGTCGGGCGAACCAGTCGCTCTACCTTGAAGCCGCCTGAAATGTCTGGCACGCGAACCGCGGTCTGACGCACGACAGCAAAGAGCGTGTTCAAGTCCGGAAAGGCGTTGCATGATCGAACAAGGTCACGGGCGGGAGGTGCTTCGCATCAAGAAGTACCCGAACCGCCGATACTACGACACGTCCCGCAGTTGCCACGTAACGCTGCACGATGTGCACGACCTGATCCTCAGCGGCAACGACGTGTGCATTACCGATTCCAAAACCAACGAGGATATCACCAACCTCGTCCTGATCCAGATTCTGCTTGAAAAGGACCAGCCCAAGCTTGATATTTTCCCCTCGTCCATATTCCACATGATGATCCGCTCAAACCGGCAGGTGTTGCACGGGTATGTTGAGCAGTTCGTTGGTCCCATGACGCAGATGATTGCGTCTTCGCGAAAACAGTTCGAAGAGTATATGCGCGGGGCGGCAGGCAGCGCGTTCCTGACACCGCTGGACTGGGCCAACCGAATGGTGGAGCTCTTCGCACAAAGCCCCGCCGCGCCGAGCACCGTTTCCACGCCACCCCCAACCGACCCGGAGTGGGACGATCCGCCGCCCGAGGATGCTTCTGCCGTTTCAGCGCCCCCGTCAGCATCGCACGGAGATCCGAAAGACGAGCCGTCGATCGAAGACCTGCGCGCCCAGGCGGCTGAACTCGTTCGGCGCATTGAGCAGCTCGGTCACCGGCCGGATAAGGACAGAGATGATTCAAGCCCGCCCGACGAAGCGCCCGGTTGACTGTTCCGGCGCGCCTACACCAAAGAATCATGTCTACAGGGTGAACGGCTGGACCAATCTCTGTGCTTGTGTATCACCGGTCCCAGCCAATCTGTCGCAAACAACAACCTTCGATCACAACCGCCAAACAGCCGCTGCAATAACGAAACAGGGGCGGGCGTATGTCCGTGACACACACCCGCCCCTTTGACTTACCGAAATGTATTTCTAATCACCGGTTACGCGGTGAATGAAATTACTCAGCCGGAATCTCGATCGCGCCACGCGTCTGCGCATTGCGGTCGGTCGTTCCGATCTTGCCGGTACGGGCCGCGCTCGTGCGACCGGCACCCTGCAGCTCATCCGGGCCGACCATCGGATCGACGTGGATGTCTGCTGACTCCGTTCCCATACCGACCAGGTTCATACCCGCCAGAGCGTTGTCACCCGAGGGGCTGAAGGTCAGGACCTTGGCGACCACGCCAAGCAACGCCGCGTCTTCGCTGTTCGCGGAAAAACGACATTCGTTGTTGTAGCGCTTCGCCGAGGCGGTCTCGCCACACAGGTCGGCGTAATCACATTCCGTGCTCTCAACGCCGTCCAGACGGGCTTTGCCCTTGTCCGTACGGAGCGCGGCGCGCGTGAAGTGATTCGGAACGGCCACCGAACGAACCCAATCGCTCAGCATGGTCTCGTCCCAGCAGCAGATGCAACGACGCGTACCGGAGAACTTCGTCTCGAACTCGTTCCAGATCTCAGCTTCAACCTTCGTGAGCACCGGACCGCAGCCATCCTGACGGAGGTCGATGCTGACGGCGTGAAGCGTCAGGTCGGTGTCGACCATGACCGTCTGATCGCCACCCGACAGGGCGGTCGAACCCGTACCGTAGAAGTCAAGCAGGAGCTTGTCGAACGGCGTGCTGTAGGTGCTGCCGTCCAACGGAAGATCCTGACCGTTGCCGATCGCGTCGCCGTTGGAACCGACCAATGCCTGGAACGCCCACGCATTGTACTCCCAAGCTGAACCCTGATCGTAGTTCACAACGAGAACGTCACCCTTGAGGTGATTCCAGCGGATGTTGACCCAGGAGGTGCCATCGAACTTAACGGCATACATGATGACGTAGCCACGAAGAACGCGGCCGCTCATGCCTGTCTCAGGATCAGGACGACCGGGGCCCTCATTGTCGAGAACCGTAAACGCCTGGCACTTGTTGCTGCCGTTGGCGGCGGACCAGAAGTGCGGCTGATCAGCCGTGAGCGTGAAGCGGCAATCGGCGGTGTTCCAACCGGGCTCATACGCCTGGATGATGTTACCCGCACACGGACTGCCTGAGCAGATCTCGGGAAGCTCGGTATCGCCGTTGATGAAATACGCCTGAACCGCCACGTCCGACGGATAATCATTGGTGATATCCACGAACGTGTCCTGAATCACGTTACCCTGGGCATCCCACTTGATCTCGACTTTCGACATGATCAACAGGCTGCCCTTCTGCGTGGCGCTGACGCGATCCTGCGCCATCACCGAACCGGCGAGCGCACACACGACGGCGCCGGCCATCAAACCGGAAACTGTCTTTCGCAACATAATACTTTCCTCTCCTTTTCTCTTTCCCCCTGGTTCGTCAACACAGTCACTGTGGTTGGTTCTCGACCGTCAGTGAATTACGAACCGCTCCATGCGGATCACGAACGCAGCGTACGCCCGACAATCCCACAACCTGTTCACCACATGGACGATGAGTTTACCATATCTCATACCCGAAAATCATCTTTTTTCTTTGCTTGTTTCTTGTGATTTATGAACACGCCTGGTCATAGCGCGCGCAGACGCATTATCGGCACGCCCGCAGTTAACTAAAGTGATATGACGGCACCTATACTATTATCGGATATGGATCGACTGACAGCGCGGTCCGAACATCAAAAAAGTGGGCGCGATAACCAGGCGCGGCATAGTTCAGACCGGCAATATATCGTAAGACACGTCAGCGCAGCTCTATGAGCCGGAATGCACGTAGCCAATCAGTGCGTGCCGGCGCGCGCTCTGTCGCACGCTACGTAAAACGCTAGGGGGTAATGTGTGTGCCGATGCGACCGGCGATGGCGTCCGCTGCGTGATCGAGAGGACCGATGATCACCCTGGTATCCGGTCGCTTCGAGGCCTTCAGGAAATGTAAAGCACCCTGAACTTTGGGCCCCATCGAGCCCGGAGGAAACTGCCCGTCATCATAATAGCGCTGCGCTTCCGCGACGCTCACGCTATCAAGTCCATGCTCGGTCGGTGTTCCGAAGTCAACACTAACACGATCCACGTTGGTGAGAATCATCATCATCATCGCGTCCAATTCGGAAGCGAGGAGCGCCGTCGCGAGGTCTTTGTCGATGACAGCAGCAGCACCTGTTAATTCGCCGTGCTCGCTGCGGACCACCGGGATACCTCCGCCGCCGCAGGCGACGAGCAATTCCCCATCAGCTACAAGACGTCGAATGATGTCTAATTCCAAAATGCGCCTCGGCGGTGGAGAAGCCACGACGCGCCGCCATTTGCCCGGCTGTATTTCCTTGACGCACCAGCCCTCGTCAGTCATGTAACGCCGCGCGTCCGCTTTGCTCAGGATACGCCCGATCGGTTTTGTCGGTTTTTCAAACGAGCGATCGTGGGCGTCAACTTCGACTGTCGTAATGATGGTCGTAACACCGCGCGGCCTACAACGCGATTCGAATTCATTCATGAGCGTCTGCGCGATCATGAATCCCATACCCCCCTGAACGTGGGCGGCGGCGACTTCCATGGGAAGAGGATAGATCGTACCCGCCGAGGCTTCATTGCGCAGCAGGAAATTACCTATTTGCGGACCGTTGCCGTGGGTAATGAGCAAATGATAGCCGGCGTCCGCCAGATCAGCCAGGGCGCGCGCCGTCATGCGTGCATTGGCGAACTGCTCTTCGACATTACCGTCCTGATCCGGGCGAGAAATGGCGTTGCCGCCCAATGCTACGACGACGAGTGGATTGGCGGTCATGCTCATGGCGCTCAGTAGGAAAACAGCGTCCGATAGCCCGGTAAGTGATTCACACACATTGAATACGCCCGGCCCAGAGTGCTATCGGTGTCAGCCGGTTCCTGCATTCACTTTACCAGGTGAAGAAGCAGGGCGTTCTGTGCATGCATTCTATTCTCGGCTTGATCGAAAATAGCGGAGTTGGGCAATCGAGACGTCTCATAATCAATTTCGTCCCCATAATGGGCCGGCAGACAATGCAGAACCACAGCATGGGGGTCGGCCAGTGTCATCGTGGCTGCATCAATGCGAAACGGCTCAAATACCTTGCGCCGCTCCGCCGCTTCGCTTTCCTGACCCATAGAGGCCCATACGTCCGTATACAGAACATCCGCTCCCTTTAACGCAGAAGGATCGGACGTAATGCGGATACGCGAATTAGTCTCGTTCCCAATCTCCTGAGCCCGCTGCGTCACTTCTTCGTTCGGCTCGTAGCCACCGGGGCAAAGAATGGTCATGTTCATTCCCATACGCGCCGCGCCGAGCATGAGCGAATGGGCAACGTTATTGCCATCGCCGATAAAACACGCATTGAGCCCCCGCAGTGTTCCCTTTCTTTCCAGAATGGTTTGAAAATCAGCGAGAATCTGACAGGGGTGTTCGAGATCACTGAGGCCGTTAATGACGGGAACGGCTGCATGTTTCGCCAGATCAACCACAATATCGTGTCCGAACACCCGGGCCATGATGACGTCGACATACCGTGACAGCACCAGCGCTATGTCTTCAGTCGTTTCGCGTTCTTTGAGGCTGATATCCGTAGGCGCCAGGTAGACGGCGTGCCCGCCGAGACGGGTCATCCCTGTTTCAAAAGAGACGCGCGTACGGAGCGACGGCTTTTGAAAGATCATCGCCAGTGTTTTGCCGTGAAGGGGTTCAGCGCCGAACGGCTCGCCGCCTTGCTTGAGCGACCGGGCTGTTGCCAGCACGGTTGCGAGCTCATCGCTCGAGAAGTCGAGTAGGGAAACGAAGTTTCGTCCGGTAAGACTTGTTGCCACGGTTTCTCTCCCACATCAGTACGAAGACCGGTAGGTCCCTGGAGCTAGAGCAAGCTCTATTATTGTGTAGCGGTTTAATCACTGTTTCATCCGGTGAATCTACTCGCTACGGTGATACACAACAAAAGACAATGCTGTAGCTCCAGGTCTCACCTTGGCCGCCGCGCTTCGTTTTGGATATCTTTGGGTCACCTTTTCACGCTTACGGAGAAGCGCGGCTATTTCACCTTGGAGGCGGGGCGACGTCAATCGCCGCGTTTCAGCGAGACGATCCGTCGGTACTGAACGCAGCGGGCGGTTCTTGAATCATTGTGGAGGCGAGGGATTATTGACCGAAGACTCGCTGACCCGAGCCGTGAGCGCGAACACGTCCACAAACTCGCGTCTCGCCTTCCAGGACCGCTGAGCTGCGTTGGAGGATCGGAAAGCCGTCTGTCGTTTGTGCCATGATCCCTAGTACCCCGACACAGCTCAATTGATGAGTATCGCGGGGTGGCAAACTTGTTTGCCCGTGACTGTCCCCGGAACAACACGGGCAAGCTGCTGCTTGCCCATGCTGCCCATCGAATCACGTGTGTCAGAGCACTTAGGTCGCGCAGGCGATGCGGCGCGGCGCGCGGATGTGTCGGTCGACGACCGCCTTTCTACGGACCGGCGTCGACAACAAACTGCATTTTTCTGGATGATGACCGGTTAGGCTTGGAGATCGAGCGAGCCACCGGCGGCTGCGTTTGACGTGTCCATGGGCTGAAACGCCGCGACGATCGTGGTTGAACTCATCGAGATCGTCGTTTGCTCCATATAAACCGAGCCCGATTCGGCTCCACGCCCGCTCGATGCACCGTCTTTGGCCAGATTCGCCAACATGCCAAGACCGTCCTGGGTAGCCTGCGTATCTGACTGCTGTACCGCCTGCATCAAGGCCATAAAGATCACGAGTGCGATAAGCATTTGGACCGCTTGATTGTTCTGAGCGGAGCCACCCAAGTCCTGAAGTGCCTGGCGAACGTCCGATAGCGCATTACCCATCTGCCCGGAGGATGCCGGGCCTGACGTTGAAACAGGCCGAGAACCCCCGGCCACGGTCGGCTGTAGTCCTTGCGCAGCAGCCGGTTGCAAACCTGCGTTGAGAGATTGACCGATCGCGCCTGGTTGAACGGGTGGAATCATGCTCACGCTTGTAGTCCTTTATGCCTGGAACCCTCGCCTTGAGGTCGTACCTTCGCCGCCTCCAAGCCGAAGGCATGTTCGGTTCGCAACCGTCGAGCTCCAGCCTCCTTAACGCTAAGAACATGCAATAAATATAGTTATGACTCTATCAGGCTAACGGTGACGTGTAGCGAATAGGGCGCGGCGTTGGATTCGGGCAACATAGTCGTGGTGATTCAACAACGCGAACAGTACGCACTTGACGCCGCGGGTCTTAGTACTACTACGCTACTTTCTTGACCAACGACAGTGACGTATGTCCTTGAGAAA
>CAZWWW010000149.1:0-7311 GCA_964637715.1 uncultured Phycisphaeraceae bacterium
AAAGTGCTCCTTATCCGGAAAGACCTCGGCCTGAAGCGGGAGAAAGGCCCCGCCCGAATCCACAAGATAGATGCACGGCAGATGGTTCTCCTCGGCGATCTCCTGGGCCCGAAGGTGTTTCTTAACCGTCAGCGGAAAGTAGGACCCGCCTTTGACGGTGGCGTCGTTGGCGACGATCACGCACGTTCGCCCCTGAACGCGCCCGATACCGGTGACAATGCCCGCACCCGGTCCCTTGTCGTGATACAGCCCGTTCGCCGCCAGCGCGCTGAGTTCGAGGAACGGGCTGTCCGCGTCGACCAACCGTTCGATCCGATCGCGAACGAACAGCTTGCCCCGCTTGGTGTGCCTTTCGACAGCCGCCGCCCCGCCCCCCTGCTTAACCAGCTCGTGCCTGCGACGAAGCTTCGCCAGCGCGTCTTCAAGGGCCTGGCGGTTCTCCTGGTACGTGGGATCAGCCGTGCTGATGTTCGATTCGATAAGGTCCATGTCGTGTCCGTTCTTGACCCGCAACAACACCGCGTCCGCTACGCGCGGTCAGGCCACGAATGTACCGGCATCCAGCGAAAAGCGGTAGAGCGCAGAGAAAGTGGGGCCATTCCTATCGTCGTGTATGTCGTAAACGATGCATCGGGGCTGAGTTGAGTGCGGGTTCGACGGACGTGACAGATATTCGCCAACCCCAGTCCTGCGGCGGCGCTCAGGGCCAAGCGGGTTCTTGCCGGCCAACAGGTAAGATGCGTCACCACAATAGTTGGAATATCGCCAAAGGGCGACGGACGCTGCCGTGACGCGCACCGGCTCGTTTGCGAAATGGTTCAGGTCAGGCTCGTGTCGGTCGGTGGCGACGGAAGTGGGTCTTGGCGCCGACCAACAACAGCAGCGCCATGATGAACAGACCCCATGTGGAGACCGTGGGAACGAAGATTGAACCGACGCGACACGTTGAATCACACCCGTCGCGCGATTCCAGATTCCCGTCGTCGCACTCCTCGTCCGCTGTAAGGTTGAGCATGCCGTCACCGCACTGGGAAAGGGTACAGTCGGCGTCACACGCGGCAGACTCGCCGCCATCGTCGCACTCTTCACGCGGGTTAACAACGCCGTTCCCGCATGAGGACTCATAGGCACCCATGTTGACGATCGGTGGCGTGCCGTTTCCGGTATCGGGAACACCCGGATCATCGTGGAACCGATCGTTGCCGTCGAGGTCCGTCAAGATTCCAACAAGGCCAGGCGCCGTGTTATCACCGGCGTCAATGCAAGGCGACGTGGTTCGCAACCGGAGGTTGTCATCGTTGGTACCGATTATGCCGTCTGTCCCGTCCGCGTCCACGAACAATGGATCGGCGTCGATGTTTCCACCGTCGTCGATGGTTCCTCCGGGTAACCCGCCCTGCACGTCGCTGAAACTGACGGCGACATTGGCGACGCTCTGGTCGTTAAACACCTCATTCGGATTGTTGCCCCACAGAATGCAGTTGGCCAGCGTCGGAGCGCTGTTGAGCACGCTGGACAATCCGCCGCCGTCGCTCCCGGCCGTATTCCTACTGAATGTGCAGTTGGTTAGGGTCGGATTGCTGTGCTCGTTGTGCATTCCCCCGCCGTTGATATTAGCGGTGTTGCCGCTAAAAGCGGAGTTTATTACCTTCGCGTTGCTGCTGACATTGTACATCGCGCCACCAACGGAATCAGACGTGTTCCCATTAAACGTGCAGTTCGTGACCGTGGGATCACTGAGGAGATTGAGGATTCCTCCACCGGTGGCGGCCGCGTTCCCGCTGAACATGCAGTTCGTCACCGTAGGGCTGCTGAAGGGAAAATTCGCTATCCCGCCGCCGGTGAACGCCCTGTTCCCGCTGAACATACAGTCGGTGACTGTAGGACTACCGGCTTCGTTGTACACGCCCCCGCCTGAATCGTTAGCGTCGTTTTCACTGAACGTGCAATTGGTTATCGTGGGACTGCTCACATCATCGTTGTACATCCCGGCGCCGCTGGACGCGGTGTTTCCGTTAAAGGTACAGTGAATTACCGTGGGGCTGCTGGCATGGTTGAACATTCCGGCGCCGAAACGAGCGGTGTTGCCGTTGAACGCGCAATTAGTTGTGGTTGGACTACTGCCTTCGTTGTACATCCCACCGCCCTGGAAGTCGACAAGAAATGGGCCCGCCGCGTTTCCGCCGGTGATGGTGAAACCGTACAGAATCGTGTTCGGCCCTTCGCCGTTTATACATTGGACCACATGTAGCGCTCCGTTTCCGTCGATCGTAGTTACCGCCGCACCGCCGGAGCTGCGCAGCGTAATGGCCTTGCCGTTGAAGTTGATTGCTTCGACGTAGGTTCCCGGAGCCACGACGCATTCGTCAACACCACTGACCGCCGCATCGATGCACGCCTGAATCGTGGCGTAATCACCCGGTACGTTGAGCGTAGCCGCCAAAGCGCTCGCTGTGATCGAACAACACCCAACAACAAAACCGAGACCGCGTGTCACTCGACTCATCATGGCGCTTGCTCCTTGGACCGACGCGACCATCGACCGTTCGTTGTTTAGGACTGAATCACTCCAGCATACGCAAAGGCCCAACCCGACACAAGCATAAACGGCCACACGTTCTGCCCATTCACCGTGATCCGATCGACGCTTCGTACGCATCGGCGGCATGCCTCGCGTTTCGATCGTTACCCCATTCTGGAGTAAGCTTCAGTTTCTTGTAACGATCGAATCACCGTTTGAGTCGGAGGATCACCTTATTGAGGCCTTGAACCGCGACGTGAGATGACGTTGCTGAATACCCTGCTACAGCCCGTATTCCTTCCAGCGTCGTTTGACAAGACCCTTGATCGAATCGCTCATCTCCAGTTCCTCGGGCCATTCGCGCACGATCCCTTCGCCGGCGATCTTTCGCGTCGCGTCAATCCCGATCTTGGCGCCCGTTCCGTAATAGGGCGTCGCATGGTCGAGAATGTCGCAGGGACCGTCCACGATCATCACGTCGCGCCGCCAATCGACATTCGCCCCCATATGAAACAGCACGTCCTGCTCATCGTGCACGTTCACATGACCATCGACCACGATGATCATTTTGGAAAACGCCATCTGCCCGGCACCCCATACGGCACTCATAACGCGCCTCGCCTGCATCGGATATTCCTTGTTGATGCTGACGAACACGCAGTTGTGAAACGCGCCGAACATCGGCAGTGAATAATCGATGAGGTCCGGGATGAGCATCCGAAGAAGCGGAAGAAAGATGCGCTCAGTGGCTTTACCCAGGTAATAGTCCTCCATCGGCGGGGCACCAACGATGGTCGTCGGATAAATCGGGTCGCGCCGGTGGGTAATAGCCGAGACATGAAAGGCCGGATAACGATCGGCCAGCGAATAGAACCCCGTATGATCGCCGAACGGCCCTTCGATCAACGTCCGTTCAATGTCCACCCAACCCTCAATCACGATTTCGGCGCTCGCTGGTACTTCCAAAGGAATCGTCTTGCACGTAACGAGCTCGACGCCCCCTTCGTTCAGGAATCCGGCAAACAACAATTCACTGACGTCAGGTGGAAGCGGACAGGTGGCTGCGTAGGTGAGCACCGGCTCGCCGCCCAGCACGATCGCCATGGGCATGCGCTCCCCGCGCCGTTTGTATTTTCGGAAGTGGCGGGCACCATCGTGGTGCATGTGCCAGTGAATAGCCGCCAGCTTCTCGTCGAATACCTGAACCCGATACATACCCACATTGCGGTCGCCGGACTCCGGATCCTTGGTGTATACCCCGGCCAGCGTTATGTAGCGACCCGTTCCATTCGGTTCATCTGTTGCGCCGCTCGCTTCATCCTTTGTAACCGCCGCATGCGCTGAGCCGCAGGCTTCAGCCTGCGCGATTCCGCCGCTGGAATCGATCGCGGGTTTCGCCCCGAACCCCGCCTCACCGTCGCGTGGCCAGCATTGGATAATCGGCAAGTCAAGCAAACTGGCGTCCTCCGTGTGTACGATTTCCTGACACAGGCCTCGTTTGACAAGCTTGGGTCCGAACGCAGCGAGCCGGGCCAGTTGCGGCAGCTTCTTCATTTTGTCCAGCAGCGTCGTTGGCATTTCGGGTTTGATGAACTGCTGTACGCGCTCCGCGAGCGACTCGAAACTGTCGACCCCCAGCGCCAGCCGCATACGTTCATAACTTCCGAACGTATTGATCGCCACTGGAATGCTCGAACCCCGAACATCCGTGAACAACAGGGCATGACCACCGTAGACACCGTGGACGGGATCGGTGGGCGGTGGCGGCGCGTCGCCGGCGGATGGAGACTTGCCCACCCGGTCGGCAATCGCGGCAATCTCGAGAATCGGATCGACTTCAACGTCGACGCGTTTCAGTTGGCCGATTCGATCGAGGTCATTGATGAAGGTACGAAAATCGGAATACGACACGGTGATTCTCCTGAAAGTGTTAAACGGTCAATGTACCGCATGGCGACTCGGACGTCATGGCGGAGCTTGGAAAGAGCATGACCAGGTGAGGGTGGGGCTGCGCCGGCGCGCTCGCGGACACGCCGCGGTATACGGTTAGGGCGGTACAGCCCCGACGTCATAATGAGAGATTGAGGCCCGGTCTGACGGCACCAAGGATAACGCCGCAATGGGTTCGACCTCCCTCGCTCGCCCGGTGTGAAAAAGGATGCTGCACGCGGGTCGATTCTTGTCCGGCGCTCAAGGTTGGAGCACCAAATAGCAGACGCGCCCGATTCCGAGAGATGCCCCCCTTCTGAAAAGTTGGCCGCTGTGTTACGCTAATCGAACGCGACGACGATCGCCGCGTACACCGCACGCGCCAGGTGCGCTAAGCCGTACGCATCAAAGGGATACACGTGGAACTCACCGTACTTACCGACACAGCACGACCAACACAGCGGCGTTTGCCTCCGTGGATGAAACGACCACTGCCGAGTGGGCAATTCACAGCGACGACGGCTATCGTCGCCGAGAGCGGGGTGGCCACGGTTTGTCAGGAAGCCCGCTGCCCGAATATCACCGAATGCTGGGCGAAGCGACACGCCACGTTCATGATCCTCGGCGATAAGTGTACGCGCCGTTGCCATTACTGCGCCGTGGAGACGGCTCGACCCGACCCCGTCGCGGAGGATGAGCCGGACCGGCTCGCAGAAGCGGTCGCGCGGTTGAATCTCAGGCATGTGGTGATTACCGCCGTCGCCCGGGACGATCTAAACGACGAAGGGGCGGGCCATTTCGCGCGATGCGTTAGCGCTATTCGTGATCGCTGCCGCGAAACGACGGTGGAGGTGCTCCCGGCCGACTTCCACGCCCGGCGTGATTGCATCCAGGTATTGTGCGACGCCGGGCCGGAGTTATACAACCATAATATAGAAATGGTCGAGCGCCTAACCCCCAAGCTCAGGCCGCAGGGTAAGTACCGCCGGTCGCTCGACGTATTGCGGATCGTTAAGGACCTGGCGCCCGGTCTTATCGCCAAGTCGGGTCTGATGGTGGGCCTTGGCGAAACGCGTGCGGAGCTGACGCGGACGTTTCACGATCTGCGCGATGTGGGGTGCGACGTGCTCACGATCGGGCAATACCTGCAACCCACGCGCGACGGTCATGCGCCGGTCGAGCGTTATTATCCGCCGGAGGAGTTCGACGAGTTGGCGGAAGAAGCCCGGTCGCTCGGTTTTCTCAGCGTGGCGTCCGGCCCCTTTGTTCGTTCGAGTTACAACGCGGAAGAAGTGTTTATCGAAAGCAAACGCCGGTTTCACACACGAGGCACAAGCGAGGGGCCGTGAGTATCGATCCATCTACCATCATCCAATCACTCCTCGGTAAGTTTCTGGTCTTTGATGGACCCGACGGAGCCGGCAAGTCGGTGCAGAAGCAGCGCATCGCCGACTTGCTCGCACAGGCGGGTGTATCGGTTGTTTCCTGCCGCGACCCCGGAGGGACGACGATCGGTGATCGCATCCGCCATGTGCTGCTCGATTATGACCTCAGCGAGATGGACGCCAACTGCGAGACCATGCTGTTTATGGCCTCGCGGGCGCAGCTCGTTGCGGAAAAGATCAATCCGGCGCTCGCCCGAGGTGATACGGTGCTCTGTGATCGCTACGTGAC
Organism: uncultured Phycisphaeraceae bacterium; assembly: GCA_964637715.1. Taxonomy (GTDB): domain Bacteria; phylum Planctomycetota; class Phycisphaerae; order UBA1845; family UBA1845; genus CAZWWW01. The sequence goes on from CAZWWW010000149.1 coordinate 6,125, forward strand.
CTCCACCTGCGCCTATCAGGGGGCAGCCGGTTACGACCCGCGACGCGTGATCGAACTGGCACGCTTTGCGCTGGGCGATCCGCCCGTGGGTTGGCCCGACCTGACGATCGTGCTGGATATCGACGTTGAAGAGGGATTCAATCGTATCGGGCGCAAGCCCGCGCACGCGGGCAAGAACCGGGATTCGTCGGGTGAGGCGCTGTTGATCTCCGGGGCGAAAACCGATGCCATGGAAGCGCGACCGATCGACTTTCACCGGCGCGTCCGGCAGATTTTTCTAGAGGTCCATGAATACTATCCGACTCCGGTAACGACGGTTGACGGTCGGGGCGATGTCGAGGCTGTTCATCAGCGGATCATGGCGTGTCTGGCGAAGCGGTTCGTTTCGTAGAAGCGATGCGTCCGCCCGCCGGCGGTTGGCCTTGTATTTCCCATGCAGGTAAGGCCGATCGAATGGAGCCGCATGGTACGATACGCGCGACGTGCAACAGCCCGGTCTGTTAGTGTGATACACCGTATCGAGTCGATTGGCCGGACAAAAAGTGATTTGACCGCTACACAAAAATAGAGCTTGCTCTAACTATGTCGTTCATAGACGTTAAACACCAACCCAACGCACTCCGCTTGATCCAGCGGGCGATCGCGGGGAATCGTGTACCACACGCTTACATCTTTCATGGGCCCGATGGCGTGGGCAAGGAGCTATGCGCACGCGGGCTGGCTGAGTTGTTGTTGTGTCAACAACCGATCGAGCGTGCCCTGAGCGACAAGACCGACGACCCTGATCCAGAGGTGCCTGCGTCCGCCGGCGTCGCACAGTTGATGCGCGTCGGTTGCGGCGTGTGTGATGATTGTCGCATGGTCCGGGCGGGCACCCACCCCGACTGGCACCTCATATACAGACAGCTTAACCGGGACCACCCTAACCCCGACGTGCGTCGGCGAAAGGGGCTCGATATCGGCGTCGACGTGCTGCGCCATTTCGTGATCGAAAAGGTAGGCCGAACCCCCGCGCGCGGCCACGCCAAGGTGTTCGTCATCCGCGAGGCCGACCGCATCACCGTGCAGGCGCAAAACGCTTTGCTCAAGACGCTCGAAGAACCCCCCGAACGAACCTTCCTTGTCTTGTTGGTAAGCTCCATAGAGCGGTTGCTGGCCACCACACTGTCGCGCTGCCAGCTTGTCGG
>CAZWWW010000150.1:0-7274 GCA_964637715.1 uncultured Phycisphaeraceae bacterium
CAGGTCAACCTTCCGCCTTGGGGCGAAGGAACGACCTGCCCTACCGTTTTTTACGCCCGCCGATCCTCTCGCGCACTCGCTTGGCGGCATGGAAAAGACAAGGGGTCCGAGCTCCGGAGAACTCGGACCCCTACTGATTCGATTGACCGGTCATGCACGGTGCGACTTACGCCGGCGGAATACACCCGCCGAAGCGCCGCCCGTGCCACACCTGATTAGTAGGTGAGCGAATGAGCAAACGTCAACCGCGCGCCGAAATTAGGTGCCTCGTCGTCGCCGTGGTCCAAACCTATCTGGAACGACATACCGAGATTGGACGCGTCGTCGACCTTCCACTGGCAACCGGCGTCAACGAGATTGATACTGTTGTGTCCATACTCGGTGCTGCTTCGGTTCATGTAGTCGAGCACCCAACGAACCGCGCCGCCGTCGCACAGCGGTCCGTCAAGACCGACCACCGCACCATACTGGAAGTGGCGGTTGTTCCGGATGTTGTTTCCATTCGAGGTCGTGACGAATCCGTTCAGGTGCGACCTGAGCCCGTCGTCATAGTCGTTGGTCATGATGAGGCGAAACTCGCCGTCGACGCCGCTCGAGTCGTCGCCGGTCGGGATTCGCGCACTGGCCTGAAACGCCATGGCCGGCTGGTAGTCGACCTGCTCGGAAAACCGCCACAGCATGCCGACATAAGTATCGAAATTGCCGTCCAGCCCGTCATCGGGGGTGCCGTTGTTATTGATCCCCCTGACACCCGGAATGTCGCCGCCGTCGCCGACCGACATCGGAACATTGACGAACACTTCGACGTTGTCAGCCGCACCCCAGACGATGCTCGGCGTCACGGTCCAGTCGTCGTCCGAGTCCCCGCGGTTGGCGGGGGCGTTCGACGTTACCCAGCCCGTGGTCAAACGAAGGTCGATCTGTCCCGGGCGAACCGGCACGGCATCCTGAACGGACCAGAGTTCCATAAGCAGGTCGAAATCAGAGGCCACGGTCGCCGTTTTTGTGGTGACCGAGGTGGAATCGCTGGTTTGACCGAACACCGGAACCGCCATCCCCAGGGCGAATACCCACGGATACAATCGCTTCATGGTTTTGTGCTCCATTTACGCAAAATACGAGTGACGAAACCGGACACACGCGAACCGCGCCGCTCGCGACACTATGTCCGAACCCATTTGATCAGGCAATCTACGCCTCTTATCGGGCAGCGCCAAGCGATCCCCACTGCCAAACCGCAAGAAATCCTGTGGCTGCGACCCACATAGTAACGGGACTCGTTCCCCGGTATTACCCATTTTGACAATTGAGTCGTCGGCGCTGCGTCTGAGCATCGAAATCGTGGGCATGGACAATTGTGGTATTCGGCAGCCGGGTCAAACAGGTCTTTGCTCCGTTCGCCGTCCCCGGCGGCTCGGCTACCCAGGTGTGTTTCCTCGGCGTACGATCGTGGTGTGGTAGCCTCCGCCGATGGTCGATGGATCGGCTATCGGCGGCGCGGGGCCGGGTCAGGGAGCGGGCCTTGAAACGACGGACCTTTTTCAACTTGTTGGCAGGAGCGATCCACGGCGGCGTTGCCCTGGCCGTGTTCATACCCGGACTGCGGTTTCTCTTTGATCCTCTGCGGCGCCGCCGAAACCGCCGGGGATTCATCCGCGTCGCCCGTCTTTCAGACGTCCAGCGCGACAGGCCCTTGCTGGCGCAGGTTCGTACCGATCGATGGGACGCCTACGTTCACCATCCCCCCGGACCGATCGGTAGTGTCTGGCTTCTGAAAAGCGACGATACCGACAGCCCGGGTTCATCGCTCGTGCGTTGCCTCCAAACAGAATGCCCTCACCTTGGCTGCGCGATCGACTTTGAAACGGAACGCCACGCCTTTATCTGCCCTTGTCATGAGAGCGGATTCACACGCGACGGCGCGGTTGCGTTCGGGCCGGCGCCGCGCGCGATGGACGAGCTGCCGTGCCGCGTGACCGATCCCGACGATCAGGGCACACGGTGGGTCGAGATCCAATACCGTGAGTTCAAGACCGGAACGCCCGATCAGGAGCCACGCGCGTGACCGGCGGGCCGCTACAGGGGCAACGTGAGGGGTCGGCGCAACGAATCGCTGACGCTGCGCCATCCGCCGCGTCTCCTACTGATAGCCGGCCCGGCGAAACCAAAACGGCTATTTGTGCCACAAATTGGCACTCGATGTGGCTCGTCGTGTTCGTGTCGTTGATCGCTACGCTCTGTGTGACCGGCATGCTGCTGATGACCACGTACAGTCCGGGCGTTTCGTCCGCGTGGGGCAGCGTGTGGTATATACAAACGCGCATGACCGGCGGCTGGTTCGTTCGCGGACTACACCGGGTTGGTTCCGACGCGCTGATCCTCCTTTCGGCGGTCTATCTTGGCTATCTGCTGGTCCGGCGTTTGTATCAACGGCCTCATGGTGCGCGATGGTGGACCGGACTCGCGTTTCTGTTCGGGGGCATGGCGATCGCCCTTACCGGCAGCGCGTTGCCGTGGGACCAGCACGGCTACTGGGGTATGACCGTTCGGTTGAACATCCTCGCTAGAACACCAATCGTAGGGGACGCGCTCCGCCGGTTACTGATCGGCGGGAGCGAGTTGGGGGCGCTCACTTTGACAAGGTTGTACACGCTTCACGTGCTGCTCCTGCCGGGTATCCTTGTGGCTGCGACCGTCTGGTGGTTCAGGCGCGAGCGCCGTGTTGCCCAGGGGAACACGGATCGCACAAAGGTCGAACCGATCCCAGCACAGCGAACGGCTAAGCAGAGCGATGCCAACCCGCCCGCCATATTCCGAAACGCGTGTGCCTGGGTGATCGTCTTCGGTGTAATCGCCCTGACGGTTTGCTATATGCATTGGGTAATGGGTGCGGCGTTTCTCGACGCCCCCGCGAACGCCTCTGCGACGGACTACCCCGCCCGTCCCGAGTGGTTCAACCTGTTTTTGTTCCAATGGCTAAAGGGTTTTCACACGCCCAGAGGTGAGGTCATCGGGTCCGTCGTGGTGCCCGGGGTCATCCTCCTGGTCCTTCTGGTCGTACCGTGGTTGGATCGCGCCGCGCGCCCCGGTTTCGGACGGGGTCTGACGCTGTTGTTCTGTGTGGCGATCGGCGCAGGATCCGTTTGGCTCACCGTGGCAGCGCTCCTCGACGATGCAGCCCCGTCTCCCGAACGTGTGGCCAAGGCTCAGGCGCTGCAACAGCAAGGAGAACCGCTATCGGTTGATCAAGAAGCTGTCCTGCGGGCGAACGCCTTCAACATCCAACGAGCCCGCGCGACCCAACGCGGTCGGCGCGCCATCGAGTTAGCCAATATGCACGGCATTCCGCCGGATGGACCGGGTTCACTGCTGGCCAACGACCCGGTTACGCGTGGACCGGAACTGTTTGCCGCCCATTGTGCAAGTTGCCACCGTTTCGACGGACACAACGGCCTCGGGGACGTGCCGGCGGAACCGGCCACCTCATCGGACCTCGCGGGGTTTGCCACGCGGGCGTGGATTGCCGAGCTGTTGGCGGATCCCATGTCTGACAACCATTTCGGTTTAATGAAAAAGCCGAACGGCGACCCGGCCCATACGCGCATGGCCGAGTGGCTGAGCGAGACGCGCGCCGGATGGGCTAACGACGACGACCGCGCGACATTCGAGGAGAACCTCGCGGCTGCGGCGGAGTATCTGGAAAGCGAGTCGCTCACGCCGGGGCGATTCGCGCAAGCTAGCCAACGCGCGGAGGGTACTTCCGAGCGCGGGGAGACACAGGGCGGAGACTCATCACGCGCGTCTGCGCCCACGCAATCCGACGATCTGATTCGCCGGGGTCGCGCGTTCTTCATGGCGACCTGCAACGAGTGCCACAGTTACAAGGGGGAACGAACCGGGACGTTTCGGGCTCCTGACATGTACGGCTACGGGTCCGTTGAGTGGATCGAAAAGATGATTCGCAACCCGGGCGACAATGCGCTGTATCGAACGCGCGGGCGTGAGCCAGCTCAAATGCCGGCCTTTGCGGACAAACTAAGCGAACAGGAGCGCCGGTTGATCGCACAGTGGATACACGAAACGAGAAACACGACGCCATGATTGGTTCGCGTGGCGCGGGCTCGCCCCGTGAAATGGTTTTGAGTGTTTGGGCACGCGGTGAAACGTAGTGGTTGCGCCGGCGGTCCTGACCCAGGCCGATTCATCGGGCGGAGTGACAGACAGAGCGTCACTACCTGTTAATTCGTTCACAAGGCGATTGGAGGAACGGCGCGTCGTCGATACAATCCGAGCGCGGTCCCCCATGCAAGTGATGCCCAATATGACGACGCCCGATGCCGGCGGTGCTGTCTCGCCGGAGGGGAAGCGGTTGCTGCAGTTGCAGCTTGCGTGCGACGTAGGCCCCATTCGGCTGCGCAGCCTGCTGCGCCATTTCGGATCGGCTCAGGCCGTGTTGGATGCCTCCCGCGCCGCGCTCGAGCGAACCGAAGGGATAGGCCCCAAAACAGCGGCGGCAATTCGCGATGAGCGCTCCGGAGAACGAGTTGAACGTGAGATCCGACGTGCCGCGGAATGCGGCGTGCGTATCGTCTCGATCGCGGACCCGGACTATCCGAAACAATTGTCCCACACGCCGGACGCTCCGGTTTGTCTGTTTATCAAGGGCACGCTCCAACCGGAGGATGCGGTGGCGGTGGCGATTGTGGGTACGCGCCGCTGCTCCCATTATGGACGTGAGCAGGCGGTACGTTTCGGCGAGTTGCTCGGGGCGGCCGGGTTTACGGTGATATCAGGCCTGGCACGGGGCATTGACGGCGACGCGCACACCGGCGCGCTTCGAGGTGAAGGGCGTACCATCGCCGTGCTGGGCAACGGGCTCGCAACCGTCTATCCGCCGGAACACGCGGGGCTGGCTGAGCGAATCGCGCACGGCGGCGCACTGATTAGCGAATTGCCCGTGGACGCCGCCCCTGACGCCAAGAACTTTCCGGGGCGAAACCGGGTCATCGCCGGTCTGTCCCTTGGTGTGATAGTGATCGAGGCCGGGCAGCGGAGCGGTGCGCTCATCACCGCGCGACACGCCCTCGACTACAACCGCGAAGTATTCGCCGTACCCGGTCGGGTGGATCATCCGGGTCTGACCGCCGGGGTCAACGGGCTGATCCGTGACGGCAAGGCCAAGCTTATCACCGATCTTGACGACGTACTCGACGAACTGAAAGAGGTCGGCGATATTATGCGCCGTGAAACGCAGGGCGCCGCTCGCGATTCAACAACCCGGTCGGCCGAAGAGGCGCGTGGAGGGATGGCGCCCCGATTGCCCGCGCACGAGCAGGCGGTTGTCGACGTGATTCGCAACGGTGCCGAATTGGCCGAGGCGATCGTGGCGGCGACGGATTTGGAACTGCCGCGCGTGCTTACCGCGCTGACGTCGCTGGAGATCAAAGGGGTCGTGCGTCGATTGCCCGGCGATCGTTTTGCCTTGCGTCGTTCGTAGAGCCTGTTTGGACAGTACATGGCTCCGGTGGGACGTCGCCGGGTTGGCGATGCGAATACGCGTTGTACGCGGTCGTTCAATAACGTGTTGGAGCTCCGATGATCCGATTGGTCGCGCAGGCTGAAGCCTGCGGCTCAGATGGTTGAGCGATGGGTGTAGCGCGTCAAAACAGGCTTGGTTTTAATCATGTCGAGGAGGGCATCGCGTGTTGAGCGCCGAACCGCTTTGGCGTCCGTCGAGGGAGCGTATCGAGCGCGCTCAGATGTATCAGCTTATGACCCGGCTATCTGCGGAGCACGGGTTCGACGCGGAGTGGTCCGCGTTTCACCGCTGGTCGGTCGCGCGGCGCGACCTGTTCTGGGGGGCGATGTTCGACTATGCGGGGATCAAGACGAGTACACCGGCTGAGGCGGTCTATACCGGCGAGGGAATGTTGGGGACGACGTGGTTCCCCGGGCTCGCCTTTAACTTCGCCGAGCACCTGTTGCGTTACCACGACGATCGGGTTGCGCTGATCGCGGAGGATGAACGGGAGCACACGCGGAGGATCACCTACCGCGAGTTGAATACAGCCGTCGCCTCCCTCGCACGGTCCATGCACGCGGCGGGCGTGACGCGCGGAGACCGGGTGGCCGGGTTTCTACCCAACATCCCCGAAGCGGTGATCGCCATGCTCGCCACCGCGAGTCTGGGGGCGATCTGGTCTTCGTGCTCGCCGGATTTCGGCATCGGCGGCGTGTTGGATCGCTTCGGTCAGATCACCCCCAAGCTGCTGTTCACGGCGGACGGCTATTCCTACAACGGCAAGACCATCGATTCGCTCGAACGGGTGCGCGGGATCGTCGAAAAAATACCGAGCATCGAACGGGTCGTCGTCGTGCCTTTTGTTTCGGATAAACCGGACGTGGCGGATCTGCGCCATGCCACGGTGTGGGACGATTATGTGTCACACGGTGGCACCGACATCGCGCAGGCTGAAGCCTGCGGCTCGGGAGGATCGTCCGGGGGAGAGGGCGATCGCGATCCGTTGATTGAGTTCGAGCAGGTTCCGTTCGATCACCCGCTGTACATCATGTATTCGTCGGGGACGACAGGGATCCCCAAGTGCATAATACATGGCCACGGCGGCACGCTGCTGCAGCACATGAAGGAGCTCATGCTGCACTGCGACCTCCGGCGGGACGACGTCATCTTTTACTTCACGACCTGCGGGTGGATGATGTGGAACTGGCTGGTCAGTGCGCTGGGCGTCGGTGCGACGGTCGTGCTGTATGAGGGGGCGCCGTTTCACCCCGACAAGGAACACCTGTGGCGCGTGGCCGAGCGCTGCGGCGTGACGGTGTTCGGCACAAGCCCTAAATACCTGTCCGCCTGCGAGAACGCGGGTCTGGACCCGAACCGGCAACACGATCTGTCGAGACTGCGCACGGTGCTCTCAACCGGCTCCCCGCTGACGCCCGAAAACTTCAACTGGGTCTATGCGTACATCGGCGGCGATCTCCAACTCTCCAGTATATGCGGCGGGACGGACATCATCAGTTGTTTTATGCTCGGCAATCCGATACGCCCGGTCTACGCCGGGGAGATTCAATCCATAGGGTTGGGCATGGACGTTCAGGCGTTCAACCAAGACGGGCAGCCGGTCGTTGGCGAGAAAGGAGAGCTGGTGTGCTGTTCGCCGTTCCCGTCGCAACCGACCGGTTTCTGGAATGATCCCGAAGGTGAGAAGTATCGCAAAGCTTATTTCGATGTGTTCGAGGGGGTCTGGCGGCACGGC
>CAZWWW010000151.1:0-7246 GCA_964637715.1 uncultured Phycisphaeraceae bacterium
GAACGGCGGGCCCGGTCCGAGGGGATTCGACCTGCTGTTCACCGTCGACGGTCTGTGGAGTCTCATGTGTCTGTGGATCGGGTGCGCGGTTTCGCTGAGCGCCACGCGCGACGGTCGGCTGGCAACCTGCACCTTTCTGGTCGGATTCATGGGGCTAACGTGGGCGTGTCTGCTCCACCCCGTTTTTGTCACGACGGAATCCAGGGGCTACGCGCCCGGTTCGGTGTTGCTGCTGCTGATGGTGCTGCAATCCGTCTGGTTATTCGGCACGTCCGTTGTAGCCGAGTGGTTCGACCGCCGTTGCTGCGGATCGAGCTCTGATGACAGCCGGAACATCGATCGCTCCTCCGTGCAGCGCGATCCACACGCTTCCATTCATGAACCGTGCGACGACAATGACGCGGTCGATCTCGTTGAACAAGCGAATACCGAGCGATCGCCTGCGCTGAACTCTACGGTTCAGCCCACAAGGATCGCTGCAAAAAAACACACCGCCGGTCACCTGCCGATGCGTACCGGGCTCAGGATGTGCTGTGATACCTCAGCGGTCGTCATTGCGCTGCTGATTTGTTATCATATCGTAGTGCCGCATCGGGTATTGCTGGGTGGCTTCGAGGTATCGGGCGTCGCGTGCCTCCTGTCGTCGGTGCTTGCCGCCAGCGCATGCTTTCGCTGGTTTCGCCGATCATGGGGCGTTCTTACCGCAGAGGTCGGGCTCGGTCACATGTCGTTGGCAGCGTGCTCGGGGGCGACGATCGCAGCCACAAACTGCGGACTACCGTTGCAGGAACAATACCCTGCTACGTTCGCGGCGGTGATGATCGGTTTGTGTCTGGCGGCTGTTGCCTGCGGTTGGTTGGCCTTGCATGGATACAGACTTCGCGCGACGGACGCGGGCAGGACGACGGGGACGGCGCGTCTGGCTCCCTACGCGCGCCGGTTTGCGTTTGTGGATGCGGCGCTGGCGTTTTTGGTCGGCGTGGTGATGATGGTGTGGCCCCGGTTGCCGACGGTCGCCACGATGGACGATTCGTTTGGTCGTATAACGTCCGGCTTGAGCGCGAATCTGTTGTTGCTTCTCGTAGTCCTCTGGTGTGGGCGGCGGTTGCGCCAGCCTGCGTTTCACGTACTGACGCTGTTGGCGATGTTGCTGGTCGGCGGTTTTCTCCTGGTACGCATCCTGCCCTTCAGTTCCCACGTCGGCTGACGATCGGTGTCTGGTTGGGAGGGTCGAGCAGGTGAAGGCGACGCGTCTGGAACGACTCCTGAAGCTTATTCAGGCGCTGGAGTCGGGGCGGTCCTATACGGCGAGCGATCTTGCCGAAGTCGTCGGCGTATCACGGCGCACGGTCTTTAGAGACCTTGACCTGCTGTCGCAGGCGGGCATTTCCTACAGCTACGATCATCCCACGAAGCGCTATTCGATTGAGCGCGTCGCACACCTGCCCCCCGTAACGCTGACCCATGCCGAGGCGCTGTCGTTGATGATAGCCACGCGCTATGTCATGGAGCGGCGTATTGTCCCCGATCATGTGGCGGCTACGTCGGCGGCGCTGAAGCTGGAGAGTATGTTGCCGGAATCGATCCGCGACCACTGCGGGTCTCTGTTGGCCCATACCGATATCATACCCGCCCCCGCGTCGGACAACACGTCGATTGTTGATACCTTGTCCTTGCTCCAGTACGCGGCGTTGAAGCGTGTCAAGGTAGACCTGCAATACGATTCCTACTACGACGGACGGGTGATCGAGGTGACGGTGCATCCCTACCGTGTGGTCTACGTGCATCGAGGATGGTACACCGTCGGTTTTTCAGAGCAGCACGAAGCGTTTCGGACGTTCAAGATAGAACGGGTGTTGTCGATTAAAGTGCTGGCCTCGCGTTTCCAAGTGGACCGGGCGTTCAACCTACAATCCTATTTCGGTAATGCCTGGTCGATGATCCGTGGCGATAAGCGGTTTCTCGTGCGCATCCGGTTCTCGCCGAAGGTCGCGGGCAATGTCGACGAGATCAACTGGCATCGAACGCAGCGGACGCACTTCGAAGAGGATGGTTCGCTGTTGTTTGAGGTCGAGGTCGACGGCGTGGACGAAATCGCCTGGTGGGTACTGGGCTATGGCGACCAGGCGGAGGTACTCGAACCGCCCGAACTGCGTGAGATCATCGTGCGCCGCGTGCGCCGACTCATCGAGCGTTATGAATCGAGCAGCGCCAGCGCATCAGGCCGACCGGTGGCAACGAACTGACGGTTATCACGGCGTCACTCGTTCCCGGAGGAACAAAACCGACCACGACGTACAAACAGAACATGCGCCAGCAGTCCGCCTATGGCAAGCAAAACAAGCACAGACGGTTCGGGCACCGCACGCTGATACGAAAACCCGCCGCCCCCGGGTCCTCCGCCACGCGGTCCCGCTGTCCAACTTGTAAACCGAATGTCTACATAAATGTCGTCTGAAATCAGATGCACCACGGCGGGCCGGTCCACAATCAGAGAGAAGGGGTTTGATTGGAGGGCGCCTTCCCACCTGCTAAAGACAAGCGTCTCATGGCCGGCGGCGCCTTCACCCGGAGCAAAGACGGGATTACCGACCAAACCGGAAAAGGCCCATTCCGTATCCGTCGGGCTGCCTACCGCGAACGCACTTTCCTGAGCGATGTTGAACAGCCCCGCTGCATTCTGGCGCGTCAACCAGACGTTGTCGGTTATGCGATCCTGATTCTGCGCCAACGTCCAGTCGGCGTTGTTCTGTTTGGTAAATGTGAGATCCAATCCCGACCAGATGATGCCAACCGACGACGCTGACACATGGCTTAGCGCGAGCAAAACGCCAACAAACGCACCGCCCACCGCTATTCGATTCATTCTCATTGGTTCAGCGCCCCTCCAGACCCGTGCCCCCAATCTATCAACTCACGGTGTCGAATTCAAGCCCCGAGACAAACGGATTGAGCTCGTGGGGGCTGCTGTGCGGATGACCACGTGTTCGATTCGGCGCCGCCCGATCGCTTAGTCGGTTCCGCTCCCAGCCCACCTATCGATCCCGCAGAGCCCAACGCCTCACCCCGCCTGCCATGAGCGTTCGCGCGCGCTACCGACGTTCGCGGCAGACCGAACCCTCATGTGCCCCGTGGATTCAGGCGCTCGTGTCGCCTTCGTACACGCCGACCTCGCAGGCGACCGTAAAGGCTTCAGCCGTACTCTTGAGCGACTCCCACGCGCGTCGGATGCGCTTTGCTTCGGACTCTTCGATCGCACCGTCGTCCTCGATCGACTGCGTCACCGTCCGCAGCAGTTCGCTGAACGCCTGCACCAACCGCTGTGTGTCCACCAGAAGTGCGGTACTGAGGTCGCCCGGTTTGCCCGCCGGATTCTTGACGAAAAAGCCGCCCACCTCGTTGCACAGCCAGTGTACCGCACCAGTATCGCCCGTCGCGTGAATCACCTGCACCAGACGATCGAGCGGGTTCCGTGCGCCGCCGAGATCGGGGTCGTTCGGGTCCCATTCCTGACACCACTTGTAGACAAGGGCCGGGGAGAGTTTTAGTTCCCCGGCAAGCGCTTTGACGCCGATCTTGTCGGCTGCCTTTCGCAGGACTTCATAGGATCGCATGCTACGTTCTCCTTCTGAACCGCCCTGAACCGGGGGTTATAGCATTCCTCGACATCGCGTATCGCCCTATCGCGCCGACGCGCCGGATGAAACAGAGATTCGCCCCGTGCACAAATACAGAACCCACTCTATGGGTTGCCTTATGTTCAAAGATCCGCCATGTACACCAACGCGATCGAACCAGCGGTACAAGGGCGCAAAACACGTTATAGTATCGCGCATGGTTGAGCAGGGCCAAGAGGGTCCCATGCGGCACAACGACCGACCGGGCGATAATGTCCAAACCAAGCGAGAGATCGAAGCGCTGCTGGTTCGAGCGGGGTTGCGCCCCCGCAAGCGTCTGGGGCAGCATTTTCTCATTGACGGCAACCTGATGCGTCGACTCGTCGAAGCCGCCGAGCTCAGTGCCGACGACGTGGTGCTTGAAGTTGGTGCGGGAACGGGGGGGCTGACCGATCTGTTGGTCGATCGCGCGCGGCGGGTCGTGAGCGTCGAGGTCGACCGCGACCTGTTCCCGTTGCTCGAGCAGCGCTTCGCCGGTGTAGCGAATCTAAGCTTACTTAACACAGACGTATTGGCGCGGAAGAACCTCGTGTCGCCCGCCGTGATTGACGCCATCATGGGCAAACAGTGGGCCCCCGCCGGCGCGGGAACGATAAAGCTCGTAGCAAACCTGCCGTATCATGTGGCCACACCGTTGCTAATGAACCTTTTGCTGGATTATCCCTGCATCGAACGGTACGTCTTTACTGTCCAGTCGGAAGTGGGAGACCGGCTGCTCGCACGCGCCGGATCGCGTGACTTCGGCCCCTTGGCGATCGTGGCCCAAACCCTCGGGCGTGTACGCGTCGTAGCCCGCCTGCCGGCGCATGTTTTTTGGCCTCGCCCAAAGGTTGATTCCACCATGATCCGGTTGGACGTGGGCGATATGCCGTTTGAAGATCGCCGTACGCTCCACCGGTTCGTCGCGTTCGTTCGGGGCGTGTTCGAGCACCGGCGTAAGACACTTCGGGCTGCGCTTCGATTCATTGTTGACGACGCAGTTCGCGCGCGTATCTGCACGCAGGTCGACGGCGCACGCCGCCCCGAAACCTTTTCCCGCGAAGCGTGGCTGGCAATGTTCGCACTACTGCACTGATACCACGACCTCACCGTCTTTCGGAACAGTACCGCCGCATGTTCTCCTCGCGCATAGCGGCCTGTTGTTCGTCGTTACGAGCTCAGCCAGAGTACTTTTCGCCAGTGCGAACTCAGCGGCTCGAACCATCACAACGAGTAGTGCGCCGCAGTACTGCCTTGTCACACATTGTTTGCCTCCATTTCCGCACTTCGAGCGTGTGCAGAAAAAACCGTAGGGCAGGCCGTTCTTTCGCCCCAAGGTGGAAGGCTGACCTGCTATGGGTGAGGCAGGTGAATCCCACGGGCCTAGCCGGGTGAACCACATCCTCTATCTTGAAGCCGCCTAAAGTTTCTTGTACGCGCGATCAGCGGACGCTGATCTTGGTTACACAGCCGCACCTATTATCGCGCTTCCAACTCATGCAAACGGGCCACAAACGGCCGTGCAGCGGCGGAGTCTTCGCGGTTTTCCACGGCTTTGCGGTAGGTTTCGATCGTATCCGCAACATAAGAGCGGTCGCCGAACAGCGCCAGGAGGTATTCAGTGCCGCCCGCTTGGGCGACGAGGGTCCAATGACCTTCAGCGTCACGGTGCGCCCGCTTTAGATCGTCCATTGCAGCTTTTATCTCCTCGATGCCGGATTCACGGGCGGCGGTGGCGGCATCGGACTCCGCTGTGATATCGTCGGCACTGAGGTCGGCGGCGGCGGCTACGCGCTTGAACAATTCCGCGTTGCGCTTTGATTCGGCATAGCGTGTGTAGAAAATCCACGCCCGCGCCAGGCGTGCGTCCGCCGATTGGGCCAGCACGAATCCGGCCATCCAGCGATCGTCGGTTCGGGGCTTGAAGGCGGACCGGCCCTGATTCTCGGAAGAGATAGCCTGCGTTTGTTGTTGGGCTTCGGAAACCCACCGACCCGCCGCGCTGACCGCGCTTCCAATCGTTCGGGTCGATTGTTCGAAACGGTTCAGCGCGGCGTCCTCAAGCGCTTCCGCGTTCGCCGAAATGTCGTCGAGTTCGTCCAGCACATCGTTGATGTCACCACGTACTTCGCTGAGCCGCTCGCCCGCGGCTGATTCACGCTGCTCATAGGTACCCCGAAGATCATCCAGACGCTCGATCGTCGCCTGCCACTGCTCAACGTCCCGGGCTCGATCCGCCAAAACCTTGGCCTCGACCGAACGCTCACGTTGGAAATGGTTCAAGCCCGGTTCGATCAGCAGGTAAAAGGGCGATCCGTTTTCAACGTATCGACCGGTGAGGTAATCCCCTGACCGATCGATCTCGGCTGCGGGGTAATACCCGGTCGTTAGGTAGCGTACTTGCCGATCCGCGTTGCGCAGGCGCCGGTCGGCAGCCAGGTACGCCTGCCCGAAACGTGACGACGCGTCGGGCTGGCCAAAGTCTATACCGGTCTCGCGCAGCCGATTCATCTCGGTCTCGGCGCGCTCGCGCTCCTCCTTGCTAGACGCGATGCGCTGCCGGATGTCCGCGATCGAACGATCGAGATCTTCCACCACACCCTGCTGTCCGTCATAGGCGGCCCTGGCGCGCTCAAGCCGTCGTTGCGCGTCGGCGAGTTTTTCTTCGACACCGCTATCGGCTACGAGGGATGCGGTAGCCGACAGATCGGTCGCCTCATTGGCAAGCCTGTCCAGATCGTCGCGGACGGGAACGGTCTGAAGGCGTATGACGGCGGCGTGGATGCTGTCGGCCATACCGGAGTAGTATTGGATCGTTCCTTTCAGCCGGAGCGCCTCGGCGAGGTCGCGTCCGCTGGCGTCGCCTGACGAAACGGCCAGCGCTTCGTCCACCGCCTTCGCTGCGTCGCGCAACAGCGCGTCCTGTTCATTGACGAACCGTGCGCGATCCGACAGACCGCTGCGCATTTGCTGCTCGATCGCACTGTAGTTTGCCCGGGCGGGAACAGGTCTGTCCGCCCAATCAGTCGGTTGAAACGTGGCCCACATCTGCTCGTGAATCTGCTGGTAGGCGTCGAGCGCATCGTCGGACAGGGCGTCGGGGTCATCCGGCTCAACGCCGGCGTCGCGAAGCTGATCGACCACCTCTGCGCTATAGGGCAAACGAGCGTCATACTGGTGGAGCAACCGCCGGGCGCGCTCCAGCGGAACGGCCGCCGCCGACTCCACACGTTGTTGGGGCGCCTGCATCGCAGGCAGCAGCACCCACGCCGCGCCGCACGCAATCACTCCGGCAAACAGCACAATTCCCATTGTGACGGATTGCTTCACGAATACCTCCTGATGTCCGGCGGGTTGTTGAAGAAGTCAAGAAACTGCGCGTGGCACCCCGTCTCTCTTGCTCGCTACACACACGGGCTGGAAACTCGCACCGGACGTTCTTCAACAGGTCGCCAGGCTACGCGATACCTGAAACCCGGCCGTAATTGTATGCCGGACCGTCAGACGTGCCAAGCACGGGGTTCGGGTGGGACCATGAGGTCGGCGGCGGCGGCTACGCGCTTGAACAATTCCGCGTTGCGCTTTGATTC
>CAZWWW010000152.1:0-7207 GCA_964637715.1 uncultured Phycisphaeraceae bacterium
AGGCCTCATCAGCGTTGGCATCGTCGCCGCGGATGCCGTGATTCAAATGAGCCACGTGCAGGCTTAGCGACCAATCCAAGGTTTGATTCAACGACCACAAGGCGTGCAACAGAGCCATCGAGTCCGGTCCGCCCGACACGGCGACCACGACCCGATCGTCCCGCGCCATCAATCTCGCATCGAGCATGTCCTGGGCCAATGACTTGAGCATGGATCGACCGGACGAAAGAGGAACGTCCCGGGGAGTTCCCACCAGTACGCGCTACCCCCAAAAACGCGAACGCACCGGAAAAACCCGCTTGCGTATTTGTTTACCCGTACAGATGTACTCAAGCGCGGACGCTTCGTCAACCTCGTCCAATTGGGATCGTGCTCAGCCCACCTGCTGAATCACAGGGTCCTGCGCACTATTCTTTCAGGTGCTTGTCGAAGAACCGGGCCATGCGCTCGTAGTACAACAGCCTGTTGTTTTCTTTGGCGAACCCGTGGCCTTCATCGGGGAAGTACAATTCCTCCACTTCCTTGCCGCGGCGCTTGAGGGCAATCGCAATCTGCATCGTCTCTCCCACGGGCACCCGCGGATCATTCAAACCGTGCGCCAGCATGAGCGGTGTATCGATCCGGTCGAGTTTGTGAATCGGCGAGATCGATCTGAGAAACGCCGGATCGGACAGCGGGCCATACTCCGCTTCACGCAGGCGGCGGCGGTAGGCTTTCGTTTGTTTAAGAAACGTCTCGAAGTTGACGACACCGACCACGTTGCACGCCGCCCCGAACAACGCGGGTGCTTCGGTTATGACGGCCATAACCATGAACCCGCCGTAACTCCCTCCCCACGCCGCGACTTGCTTGGCGTCGGCGTATCCCCGATCGATCACATACTTCGCCGCCCACACCCCGTCTTTGACGCTCTTGTAACGGTTTTTGTAGTTGTCGGCTTCGAGATACGCTTTGCCGTAGCCACTCGAGCCGCGCACGTTGGGGGCGATCACGCCATACCCACGACTTAGGAAATATTGAAACGCCCTGTTGAAATAGGGGCGAAACTGCGATTCAGGCCCGCCGTGATAGTAGACAATGAACGGTATCTTCATCCCTTGTTCATATTTCGTCGGCAGATACAGAAAAGCGGGGATTTTGGTATCGTCGAACGACGGATAATGAATCAGCTCGGGAAGTCTAAAGGTCGACACATCGATGCCCTGGGTGTCGGCCTGTGTTACCGCTCGCGCCGACGCACCGGGCGCACCAAGATTCCACCAGTAGATGATGCCCGGTGTTCGCGCGTTTTGTAACGAATAAAGCAGGGTACGGTTTCGAAACCGGACGTTACCGACGATGCCCTTTTCGAGTTTGGGCGTCGGCAGCGGTGCGTAGCTTTTCGTTTGTCGCAGGCGCAGCGTTCGGTACCCCTCATCGTTGACACCGACGGCTATGAGTGTTCGCTCGAAATTCATCGTGGCGAAGTCAACCTCGAACCCATCCAGATCAGACAATACCGGCTTGACCTTCCCCGAACTCAGATCGATCTCGTGGACGCCGTTCAGATCACGATGGTAGTTCGCGTTGACGATAAACGTGCGATCGCCGGGTCCGTAACCGACCGGATCAAAGGACCATTGTTCGTCCTTCGGCGTGATCTCCCGCGCGTCTTCGGTACGAAGATTGATTTCGAAGAGTTGAGAATACGAGGCCGAGTTGTACCGACCCACGACAAGTTTGCGCCCGTCCCGGCTGAAGTCCGCCGGATAGTTGTACCCCTTGTGGGCGTAGACCTTTTTGTGTGACTTGTCGCGCACGTTGTACACGTAAACGTAGAAATCGGAGGGGCTTTCATCGTTTGCGCGATAGGCGAACCCGTTTGAATCCCGCCGCCACACCACACTTCCATACACCACGTCGGGGTTTTCAAACAGCGGTTTCATCGTTCCCGTAGTGGTGTCCATGAGGAATAGATCCGCCTGCTCGCTGCCGCCCGCGCTGGCGGTGATGGCGATCCATCGACCGTCCTCGCTGAGGCTGTATCCGCCTATACCGTCGGGAAAGCTGGTCAGCTTGACGGCGTCCTTCTGTTGCTTTCCCGGTACGACCTTGAAGAGCTGCCGGATGCCTTCGGGGTCGTAGATGAAATACAAGGTTTGATCGGGTCCAAGCTCCGCGCTGCGCGGCCAGCGCATCTTGATGTAGCGCTCGATGCCGGGTTCGGCTGACGCTGGTTGTTCCGCGCGGGCGAAAGAGGCGGTGCTGACCACGGAGAGCAAGGCTAACCGGGTGACCGAGTTCATGGTTGTTCGGCGGGCGTTCCTCATCGTTCGTCCCTTCTGAAAAACGACATTTGCCGCGACACCGCGGGCTTTACTTTATGATTGCCCCAGCGAGACGCGTCGTCTGCCACGACTCGCAGGCGACTGTCCTTCATCGCGCCAACGCACAGGCTCATAGCCTACCGCCGCGCCGCCGACCCCGCCACGTTGCGCGCGGCCATCGCTGCGAAAACCATCGACCACACCTACTCCATTGCCCGCTATGCCTGTCGTTCGTATGATAACGCCTATGAACGAAGATCGCCTTCGCGCGCTCCTTGACGCCGTTCGCGCAGGTACGCGGAGCATTGACGACGCCCTCGATCGATTGCGCACGCTTCCGTTTGAGGATTTGGGCTTCGCCAAAATCGACCACCACCGTGCGATGCGATGCGGATTTCCCGAGGTCATCCTCTGTCAGGGAAAGACTCCAGAGCAGGTCGTGGCGATTTTTGAACGATGTCGGCGGGGGGGCGAAAACATCTTGTGTACGCGTGTTGATGAACGCGTCGGGCAAGCCCTTTTGGCATTGGATCATCGCATTGAACAGAATGTAAGCGCACGCACCGTCACGCTCCGGCAGCAACCCGTTACGTCGTCCCGCGGTGTCATCGCGATCGTCTCCGCCGGAACCAGCGATTCTCCCGTGGCCGAAGAAGCCCGCATCACCGCAGACATCATGGGTCAACAAACTATTACCCATTACGACGTCGGCGTGGCCGGATTGCACCGACTCTTGGCGCAGTCGAAATCGTTGCAAGCGGCGAACGTCATCATCGTCGTAGCGGGTATGGAAGGCGCATTGCCCAGTGTGGTGGGTGGGTTGGTGTCGTGCCCGGTGGTCGCGGTGCCGACGAGCCAGGGGTACGGTGCGAGTTTTAACGGACTGGCTGCACTGCTGGGTATGCTCAACTCCTGCGCCTCGGGTGTCACCGTCGTGAATATCGACAACGGGTTCGGCGCGGGATACGCCGCCTCGCTGATGAACCGACTCGCCGACCACAAGCCCGACGAGGAACAGCAATGAGTCACGACGTTGTCACCACACGAGAGATCGCCTCCCTTCCGGAGCGCCCCGACGATGCCCACAAAGGTTCCGTCGGACGCATCGCCGTCATCGGCGGTTGCTGCGATGAGGTCGTCATGCTCGGTGCGGTTTCGCTCGCCGCTAACGCCGCGCTGCGGGCCGGATGCGGATTGGTTCAGATGCTCGTGCCCGAGCCCTTGCGCACCGCGGCCATCACACTGGCACCCGGTGCAACGGCGCGAACCCTGCCGACGGACGTAGATCGATTGGTCGAGGCTGTCTCGGCGTTTGGACCTGACGTGGTGGCGATCGGTCCGGGGTTGGGTACGACGATCGCCCCTGATGTCGTGGTGGGATTCTTGAAGCGCTTCGACGGTATGGCTGTTGTCGATGCCGACGCACTGAATCAGCTCGCCCGCATCCCGTCGGTCACTATTCCCCACCCGGAACGCACCGTGCTTACGCCGCACCCCGGAGAACTCAAACGGCTGCTCGGTGCTTATCAGCTTGCCCCGCCGCTCGGGGACACCGCCACGGCGCGCCGTGACGCCGCCCTCATGCTTCAACAAACAACGGGGGGAACGGTTGTGCTTAAGGGTTCCGGTACGGTCGTCACGGATGGCGAGCGCCTGTATGTGAACGAAACCGGCAACGCCGGCATGGCAACAGCCGGTTCGGGCGATGTCCTCACCGGCGTGATTGCGGGGTTGCTTGGTCAGCGTATGACAACCCTGGAAGCCTCCATTCTAGGCGTGTTTCTACACGGATTGGCCGGTGACTACGCAGCCGAAGAACTGGGGCGTCACGCGCTCACCGCGCAGGACATTCTCGACTATCTGCCGGAAGCTTTTTGCGAGCACGACAACGCAGGCGACCATTGACCGCCTGTAGCGTTTGTCGTTCTGCTGTCCCGACCGATACCCCGCTCGGCGCAGAAGGTGAAGACATAACGGCGCGAAGGGCTGGCGCAAGACCGGATCAAGTGAACGGCAAGCGTGCTGACCAATAGAAAAACTGAATACACCGGTAGTCCGATAGCTGAATCGTAGGCACGCATTACGTCTAAACCGGTATCCGCGAATCGCATGGCGCGTTCACGTTCGGCGTCGCGAAGCACGGGGTTGTCAGACTCTTTCGGACGTGCTATTGATGTCCAGAAGTTGTTCGGCTGCGGACGTGGGTTCCAACCAACCGATGAAGAACTGCGCCCGTTCGGCGGCGCGATGATCGCCAAGGTGTTGACGAGGAAGGGAGACGGTGTCCATGTTGGGAATCAAACAGGATCAGGAAGAGAAACGGCCCGAAGATCGGTGGATCGGACCCGCGCCGGCCATTCAACAGCCGCTGCCCGGACCCAAAGCCCGCGCCCTAATGGAACGGGACGACGCCCTGACCTCACCATCGTACACACGCGATTTTCCGCTGGTCGTCAGGCGGGCGTTCGGCTCCGTGGTCGAAGACGTCGACGGCAATCGTTTTCTGGACTTCGCCGCCGGTATCGCCGTCTGTGCCACGGGTCACTGTCATCCCAAAGTCGTGGAGGCGATCGAGGAGCAAGCCCACGCGCTCATACACATGTGCGGGAGCGATTTTTACTATCCGGCCATGGTCGAGCTCGTCGAGCAGCTCGCAGCCATTGTCCCCGGTAAGGGGAAGAAACGCATCTTCCTGACCAACAGCGGGGCGGAGGCGGTCGAAGCGGCTATCAAACTCGCGCGCTATCACACGAACCGCAAATGGTTAATAGCCTTTCAGGGCGCCTTTCACGGGCGAACCATGGGCGCTTTGTCGTTGACCTGCTCGAAAGCGCGGCAGCGCGAGCGGTTCGGACCGATGGTGCCGATGGTTGCACACGTTCCCTACGGCGATGTGGACGCGATCGAGCAGCAGTTGTTTCGCTATCAAATGACGCCGAACGAGGTGGCGGGCATCTTCGTGGAAGCCATGCAGGGCGAGGGTGGCTATGTGGTCCCCGACCCCGACTTTCTGCCGAAGCTCCGGGCGTTGTGCGACAAGCACGGCATCCTGCTTATCTGCGACGAGATTCAATCCGGCGCCGGGCGCACGGGTAAGTGGTTTGCGTTCGAGCACTTCGGGATCGAGCCCGACATCGTGCTCATGGCCAAGGGGATGGCGAGCGGTATGCCCATCGGTGCGATCATCGCCCGTGAGGGTGTGATGAACTGGCCTCCCGGTGCGCACGGCAGCACGTTCGGCGGCAACCCGGTAGCCTGTGCCGCGGCAGTAGCTACGCTCAAGCTTATCGAGTCGACGTACATGGCCAACGCAGCCGGGCTGGGCGAGCGGTTGATGACGGAGTTGAAGGCCATTGCCGAGCGTCGCAAGACGCTGGCGAACCCGCGAGGGCTCGGATTGATGTGCGCTCTGGATGTAGTGAACCGCCGGACGGGCAAGGGTGATGCCAAGCTGCGCGAGCGCATACTGCAAGGGGCGTTTGAGCGCGGTCTGATTCTCCTGCCCTGCGGAGAGGTGGCCGTCCGCTTTTGCCCGCCCCTGTGCATGAACGAAACGCAGCTCGAGGTCGGCCTTAAGCTCTTTGAAGAAGCGGTAGCGGCGATAGGCTAGTGCTTTGTCACACCTTGTTTTTTTGGGTGGCATGGGCAAACTTGTTTGCCCGTGCCTGCCCCCGGAACAACACGGGTGAGCTGCTGCTTGCCCGTGCCACCCACAACGAACCCTAAGAAATAGGCTGTGGCGCTGCACTAGCGTTTGATTCGATGGAGTAACGGGCGCCCGACTCCATCGCCACCTTGGGAAGGGAAGGCGGGCAGGGACGACCTGCTGTACGTATCCCGGAACCGCTCTAAACTGAGACCAAAGTTGAAACCGATGCCGTTAGCGCCTCGCCGGCTATGCGTCGTCGGCGCGAACCTCTCGTTTTCAATGCTTCAGCGTGTTTTTTGTCCCGCATGGACCCCGTGACGCCCCGGTGGAGGCCTGCTGCAAATCACGAAGAAGGGTGGTTTACTTTTGCCGGGTTTGCGGTATGCTACCCTCCGGTTGGTTTTTCGAACGAGGCATGTACTTGACCTTGGATGCCCAAGTCTGGATTGTATGGCCGAGCGCGTAATCCTGCCCTATGAGGCCGAAACGTCGGCCTCTTTCACACACGACCCGCTAAAAAGTGGGTCGGTCAATCCATCGACAGGAGATTACGATGGGCAAAAAGTTGTATATCGGGAACCTTAGCTACGACGTCAGCAGTTCGGACCTGGAGTCGCTGCTTTCCCCGCATGGCACCGTCCAGAGCGCGGAGGTCATCATGGACCGGAGCACGGGTCAAAGCAAAGGGTTCGGTTTCGTCGAGATGGGTTCCGACGCGGAGGCTCAGGCGGCGATTTCCGCCATGGACGGACAGGAGCACGGCGGTCGGGCCCTCAAGGTAAATGAAGCCAAACCCCGGCAACCACGCAGCGGTGGCTACGGCGGCGGCGGCGGCGGCGGCGGTTACGGTGGCGGTGGGGGTGGGGGTCGCCGAGACCGCTACTAAGCCAAAAGAATAGCGTAAACAACGAAAGGGCCACCGCTGGTGGCCCTTTTTACGCGCGTTTTGAACGAGCAGTCACGGCGACGGTCTGACTTTTGATCGTGAGTGGTGAAAGCAGCGCCATGGAGACGGTGTTTCTTCGGGTGCACGCTGCAGGTGGTGCAGAGCCCCTTCACAAGACAGTTGAAAAGGCGCCGGTAAACAGCCGGCCCGTTTCGTGGTCGGGGATCGAAGGGAACGCGCGCGACGCATCGCCGCGTCGTAGCAATGATCCCCGACGCGACCGACAATCTCCGGCACTACAGCATTGTCTTTTATTATCTCCTAAAACCACGGCCTCTGGCCGTGGACCAGAAGAGGTTCGACCGT